>NZ_MKGS01000164.1:0-39165 GCF_002836905.1 Pseudomonas sp. 43NM1
ATGGAGCGTTTCTTTGGAAGTCTGAAATCAGAGTGGGTGCCTGAAGCCGGTTACCGCTCGGAGTATGAAGCCCGGGCTGATTTGCAGCGCTACGTGGTGCGCTACAACAACTTCAGGCTCCATAGCTACAACGATTACCGGTCACCGGTCGCCATGGAGAAAATGGCGGCGTGAAAAAACCGTAATTGGTGTCCAGGATTACTTGACCAGATCAAGCTTGCTCGCGATGGCGGTGGGTCAAGCGCCATTTATGTTGGATGAGATGGCCTCTTCGCGAGCAAGCTCAGCTCCTACAGGGTTTGTGTGCGGGTTTAGCGAACTACGCCTTCTTCGATCAGCAATTTGAGGATGGCCTCGGCTCCGGCCTGCGCGGTCACGCCTTTGAGCACTTGCCCGCCGCCACCGCTGGCTTTGGCCGTGGCGGCTTTCATGCGGTCGGCGCCGCTTTTGGCTTTGATTACTTTCAGGCGTTTCGGCCGTGGTTTGGCGGTTTGCAGAGTGGCGACGCTGAGCAATTGATCATCGACAACCTCGACCTCGTCCGCTTCCAGCACCCCGCGCCGCGCTGGGCCGTAGGCGCTTTGCCGAGGTTTCGGCGCCGCGTTATCCACAGTCGCGAGGAACGGCAATCGCACTTTCAAGCGACGCCGCTGACCGCGCGGCAAGGCTTGCAGTACCAGCGCCGAACCGCCGTCGATGGATTCAACCTGGGCCAGCCCCACCACCAGCGGCCAGCCAAGGCTTTCGGCGAGCAGGAACGGCAACATGCCCGAGCCCTCACCGGTTTCCGCCTGGCTGCCAGTGAGCACCACTTGCGCCCCGGCCTCGCGCAAATACGCGCTCAACGCTGGCAGCGCGTCGGCGCCGTCCGGTTGCTCGAGCACGCGCAATTGCGCCAGGCCCATGCCCAGATAAGCGCGCAACGCCGGTTCCGCGACATCGCCGGCATGCAGCACTTGCAGGTTATCCCCAGCCAGTTGCAGGCCCAGCTCCACCGCGCGCGCATCCTGCTCGGCGCGGCGCGGGCGGCCGGAGGTCGGGTGGGCGCCGATGGACACCAGGCTGATGACTTTTGTACTCATGGTCCGTTCCTTCCCTTAAGCCGCATCGCGCTTGGCGTCGTTGCGGTAAGCCGCTACCGCGTCGATCAAGGCTTGAAGAATCTCGGCGCTCTCGCCGATCACCGACAAGTCGGCCCGTTTGATCATGTCGCAGCCCGGATCGAGGTTGATCGCCACCACTTTGTCGCAGGCGCCGATGCCTTGCAGGTGCTGGATCGCCCCGGAAATCCCCACCGCCACGTAGACCCGCGCGGTGACCCAAGTGCCCGACGCGCCGACCTGGCGATCGCGTGCCATGAAGCCATCGTCCACCGCCACCCGCGACGCGCCTTCAGTGGCGCCCAAGGCTGCGGCGGTATTGTGGAAAAGTGTCCAGTCCTTGACCCCGTTGCCGCCGGAGAAGATGAACTCGGCTTCGGCCATCGGAATCGCCGCCGGGTCCACCGCGACGGCGCCCAAATCTTCGATACGCGACAAACTGCGCGCCACGCTTGTGGATAACTCCACGGGCAACGCTTCATGACGGGTTTCGCTGACCGGATCGGCGCATTCGGCGGCGCCCAGAATCAACCGCGCGACCGGCCGCGCAAGGTCCTGCAGCCCGGCGCCAGCACGGCCGATGCATTGCTCATCCTTGACCTGCCAGACCCGCGTGGCCGGGCGTTCGCCGAGCGCCGCGGCAAAGCGCCGACCGAGTTCGCCACCGCCGCTGCGACTGTCCGGCAGCAACCAATGACGCGGGTTGAACTGGTTATCCACAGCCCGCAAGCCCTGCACGCGTTGCTCCGGTGCATAACCGTTGAATTCCTCACCATCGAGCACCAGCAACCGATCGACGCCCGCCGTGGTGAACGCGTTTTCCTTGTGTTCGCCGAAGACCACCGCCAACACCGCGCCGTCCTTGCCGGCCAACTGATGCGCGAGGCCAAGCAGATCGCGGTCGTGGCTGCTCAAGCGGCCGCCGACCATGTCCGGCACCACGCTGATGTAAAACGCCGGAACCGACACTTGATGCAGCGGCAGTTGCACTTCTACGGTGGCTGAACGTTTGGTCGCCCCGCCCTGCTGCGCGCCGCTGCGATCGATGCGCTTGATCCCGTTCGGCCCGATAAAACCGATGCCATGCAGATTCTTGCGGACGACCCCGTTCGGCCCCATCCAGCTGTGTTGCGCCGGTTGCATCGCCGCGTGCAGCGGGTGCAAGCGGTTACGCGCGATCCATTCGGCGCGCGGGTCGCGGCGGATAATGTCGCTCATCAGTGGGCCTCCGCAGGTTCACGTTTGGCCGGAGTGGCGGGTTTGCTCGGTGCCTGGTCTTCGAGCAGGGCATCGGCCACCAGTTCGGCAATGTCTTTGATCAGCGGCCGCGGTTCGACCACACCCTCAAGCATCGCGGTGCATTGCGGGCAACCCACGGCCACCAGTTCGGCGCCGGTTTCGCGGATGTCGTCCATGCGCATGTCGGGGATCCGCTGCTTGCCCGGAATGTCGGTGATCGGCGCGCCGCCACCGCCACCGCAGCAACGCGAGCGGAAACCGGAACGCTGCATCTCTTTGACTTCGATCCCGAGCGCGTGCAGCACTTCGCGCGGCGCCTCGTATTCGCCGTTGTAACGGCCGAGGTAGCACGGATCGTGATAAGTCACGCTGGCGCCTTTGTGCTGGCCGAGATTCAGTGCGCCAGCGCCAATGATTTCCGCCATGTAGGTGCTGTGGTGCTGCACCAGGTAGTGGCCGTCGAAGGCGCCGTACTCGTTTTTCAACACATGGAAGCTGTGCGGATCGCAGGTGACGATGCGGTTGAAGCTGTACTTGGCCAGCGTCTGAATGTTGCGTTTGGCCAACAACTGGAACGTCGCTTCGTCGCCCAGACGTCGGGCCACATCACCGCTGTCGCGCTCCTCCAGACCGAGCACGGCGAAATCGACCTTGGCCGCTTTCAGCACTTTGACGAAGGCGCGCAAGGTGCGCTGGTTGCGCATGTCGAACGCGCCGTCGCCAACCCAGAACAGCACGTCGACAGATTTTTTCTCGCTCATCAAATTCAGGTTCAGATCCGCCGCCCAGTTCATCCGCCCGCCCGGCGCAAAACCGCCCGGGTTGTCGGTGGCGATCAGGTTTTCGAGGACTTCGGCACCCTTGTTCGGCGTCGCGCCGCGTTCCAGTGTGAGGTGGCGGCGCATGTCGACGATGGCATCGACGTGCTCGATCATCATCGGGCATTCCTCGACGCAGGCGCGGCACGTGGTGCACGACCACAGGGTTTCGGCATCGACCAGACCGTTGACGATCGGTTGATGGGGATTGCCAGCGTGTTCGCCGATCGGTTTGCCGGGGTACGGGCTACCGGCGAAGTTGGCATCGGTGCCACCGGCGAGGCCGACGACCATGTCTTGAATGAGTTTTTTCGGGTTCAGCGGTTGGCCGGCGGCGAACGCCGGGCACGCCGCTTCGCACTTGCCGCACTGCACGCAGGCGTCGAAACCGAGCAGTTGGTTCCAGGTGAAATCCTTGGGTTTTTCCACGCCCAGTGGCGCGTTCGGGTCGTTCAGGTCCAGTGGTTTCAGACCGGTCGAGCGACCGCCGCCAAAGCGTTCGGCGCGACGGTGCCAGGCCAGGTGCAGGGCACCGGCGAAGGCGTGCTTCATCGGCCCGCCCCAGGTCATGCCGAGGAACAGTTCGCAAACACCCCAAAGCACGCCGACGCCGAGGATCGCCGCGACCACCCAGCCACCAAAGTTTTGCGGAAGGATCCCGGCGACCGGCAGGGTCAGCAGGAAGAAGCTCGCCGAGAACGCCAACAGGCTTTTCGGCAAACGCATCCACGGTCCTTTGGACAGGCGCGCGGGAGGATTGCGCCGCCGCAGGAACATGAAAATCGCGCCGACGAACATTACCGCCGAAGCGATCAACAGGGCGAAGCCGAGGATGCGGTTTTGCAGGCCGAAACCGTAAACCAGCAGCGCCAGCACAATCGACGCCACCGCGCCGCCGGCCGTCGCGACGTGGGTGTTGGCGATGTATTTGTCGCGCGCGACGACGTGGTGCAAGTCGACCATGTAGCGCTTGGGCATGGCGAGCAGGCCGCCGATCAAATCGACCTTCGAAGCCCGGCCCCGGCGCCACATGTTCATCCGCCGCAACGCGCCGAGCACAGCCAGGCCCAGGGCAGCGAACAACAGGATTGGAAGAAGGGTGTTCAACATGGTGAAGCTCCCAAAGACCTCAGGGTCTTGCACGGGTTCATGTGCGTGCCGATGAAGGCCTGGCACCTACCTGTGGCGAGGGGGCTTGCCCCCGTTCGGCTGCGAAGCAGTCGTAAACCGTCCAATGCGTTTTACTGAAAAACCGCATCAGCTGATTTCGGGGCTGCTGCGCAGCCCAACGGGGGCAAGCCCCCTCGCCACGGTGATGGTGGTTATCCGTCAGAAATCCTTACACAGGCGCAGTGCGTCGTAGATCGCTGCGTGCGTGTTGCGCTGCGCCACGCAGTCGCCGATGCGGAACAGCAAGTAGCCGTCACCGGTGGTGCTCAACGATGGCTGCGGCTGGATCGCGAACAGGGCTTCGATGTCCATCTGGCCTTTGTTGCGCGACGCTTCCTTGAGCGCGTAATAGATTTCTTCGTCCGGACGTACGCCGTTTTCGACGACGACCTGGTCCACCACCCGCTCCTCTTTGGCGCCGGTGTATTCGTTCTCCAGCACCGCCACCAACTTGTCGCCTTCGCGGTAAACCTTCTCGAGCATCATGTCGCCGGTCATGATCACTTCTTTCGGGTACATGCTGCGGTAGTAGGTCGGGAACGAGGTGCCGCCAATTGCCACGCCCGGCTTGATGTCGTCGGTGACGATCTCGACCTGACAGCCCTTGTCGGCCAGATAGTCGGCGGTCGACATCCCGGTGAATTCACAAATGGTGTCGTAGACCAGCACGTTTTTGCCCGGCGCCACTTTGCCGTCGAGGATGTCCCAACTGCTGACCACCAAACCTTCCGCCGCGCCCCAATGCTCGTTCTGCTCGATGAATGGATGGCCGCCGACGGCGAGCACCACCACGTCCGGGCGCAGATCAAGAATGGTCGCCGCATCCGCCGCCACGCCCAGGCGCAGATCGACTTTCAGCCGCGCCAGCTCCAGTTGGAACCAGCGCGTGATCCCAGCAATCTGGTCGCGTTGCGGAGCTTTCGACGCCGTAGTGATTTGCCCGCCGATGAATTCTTTTTTCTCGAACAGCGTCACGTCATGGCCACGTTCGGCCGAGACGCGCGCCGCTTCCATCCCGGCAGGACCGGCACCGACCACCACGACTTTGCGTTTCACTCCGGTCGATTTCTCGATGATGTGCGGCACGCCCATGTATTCACGGGAAGTCGCGGCGTTCTGGATGCACAGCACGTCCAGGCCTTGGTACTGACGGTCAATGCAGTAGTTGGCGCCGACGCATTGTTTGATCTGGTCGACCTGACCCATTTTGATCTTGGCGATCAGGTGCGGATCGGCGATGTGCGCGCGGGTCATGCCGACCATGTCGACGTAGCCGCCTTCAAGAATCCGCGTGGCCTGGTTCGGGTCCTTGATGTTCTGCGCGTGCAGCACCGGGGCCTTGACCACTTCCTTGATCCCGGCGGCCAGGTGCAGAAATGGCTCCGGTGGATAACTCATGTTGGGGATAACGTTGGCCAGGGTGTTGTGCGTATCGCAACCCGAACCGACGACGCCGATGAAGTCGATCATGCCGGTGTCGTCGTAGTACTTGGCGATCTGTTTCATGTCCTCGTGGGACAAGCCGTCCGGGTGGAATTCATCGCCGCACAGACGGATGCCGACGCAGAAATCCGGGCCGACTTCAGCCCGCACAGCCTTCAACACTTCCAGGCCGAAACGCATGCGGTTCTCGAAGCTGCCGCCCCATTCGTCGGTGCGCTTGTTGACGCGCGGGCTCCAGAACTGATCGATCATGTGCTGGTGCACGGCGGACAATTCGATGCCATCCAGACCACCGGCCTTGGCGCGGCCCGCCGCTGTGGCGTAGTTGCCGATGACCCGCCAGATTTCTTCCGGCTCGATGGTTTTGCAGGTCGCTCGGTGCACCGGTTCACGGATGCCCGACGGCGACAGCAAGGTTGGCCAATGCTCGCCGTCCCAGCGCGAACGGCGGCCCATGTGGGTAATCTGGATCATGATTTTGGCGCCATGCTTGTGCATGGCGTCGGCCAGGTTCTGGAAATGCGGGATGATCCGGTCGTCAGCCAGGTTGACCGATTTCCACCAGCCTTGCGGGCTGTCGATGGCCACACTGGAAGAACCGCCGCAAATCGCCAGGCCGATCCCGCCCTTGGCTTTCTCTTCGTAATACTTGACGTACCGGTCGGTGGTCATGCCGCCGTCGGTCGCGTAGACCTCGGCGTGCGCGGTGCTGAGCACGCGGTTGCGGATGGTCAATTTGCCGATCTGGATCGGCTGGAACATTGCTTCGAAAGCCATGGCGGGTTCCTCGACTTACAACGGCTTGACGGTGAACAAACCGTCGTCGTGGCCTTCTTCGGAGCCACCGTAGACTTGCTCGGCAACTGTGCGAATGCTGCTGCCGCGCGCTTGCAGGATTTGGTCCATGGCACCGGCAAACCAACCGGTGAACATGTAGTCGACTTTGCGCCCGACCTTGCCGTAGACGTAGACGAATGCCGAGTGTTCGAGCTTGACGCTGGCGGTGCCTTTATCGAGGTCGATGTCCTGGATCTTGAACAGGCCCCAGCCGCGTTGCGACAGGCGCTTCATGTAGTGCTCGAACACCGCAACGCCTTCCAGGCCGTGGCATTCAGCTTCTTTCTCGCACCAGTGCCAGGCGGATTTGTAGCCGGCCTTGTAGAGGATTTCGGCGTAGGCGTCGGCGCCCAACACTTCTTCGATGCCCATGTGATTGTTGACGAAGAAATGACGCGGCACGTACAGCATCGGCAGGGCGTCAGAGGTCCAGACACCGGTTTCGCTGTCGACTTCGATTGGCAATTGCGGGGCGATCTTGGCCATGGAAACTTAACTCCAGAAAATTCGTGGTGTGTTTTGTGTAGCAGCTGCCGAGGCACGAGGCTGCGTTGGGCTGCGAAGCGGCCCCCCGAGGGCGGTCCTGCGGACCGCGACGCAGCCTCGTGCCTCGGCAGCTGCTACAAAAGATCGTTATTCACAAGGGCTCGTTATTCACTCGCCCCAGACGTCTTTGAGAACGCTGACCCAGTTATCGCCCATGATCTTGCGCACTACTCGCTCGGGGTGGCCGCGCTTGAGCAGCGTTTCGGTCAGGTTCGGGAACTCGCCGACGGTGCGGATGCCCAGCGGGTTGATGATCTTGCCGAAGCTGGTGAGGCGTCGCGCGTAGCCCTTGTCGTGGGTCAGCATTTCGAAGAAATCCTGGCCGTGACCCTGGGTGAAGTCGGTGCCGATGCCGATCGCATCTTCGCCAACGATGTTCATGGTGTATTCGATCGCTTCGGCGTAGTCGTCGATGGTCGAATCAATGCCCTTGGCGAGGAACGGCGCGAACATGGTCACGCCGACAAAACCGCCGTGGTCGGCAATGAACTTCAGTTCTTCATCGGACTTGTTGCGCGGGTGCTCTTTGAGGCCCGACGGCAGGCAGTGGGAATAGCAGACTGGCTTTTTCGATTCGAGGATGACTTCTTCGGAAGTCTTGGAGCCGACGTGGGACAGGTCGCACATGATGCCGACGCGGTTCATTTCGGCGACGATTTCGCGACCGAAACCCGACAGCCCGCCATCACGTTCGTAGCAACCGGTGCCGACCAGATTCTGCGTGTTGTAGCACATCTGCACCACGCCAACGCCGAGCTGCTTGAAGATCTCGACATAGCCGAGTTGGTCCTCGAAAGCATGAGCATTCTGGAAGCCAAAAATGATCCCGGTCTTGCCCTGCTCCTTGGCTTTGCGGATGTCGGCGGTGGTTTTCACCGGGATCACCAGGTCGCTGTTCTCGCGGATCAGCTTCTGGCTCGCGGCGATGTTATTGATCGTGGCCTGGAAGCCTTCCCACACCGACACTGTGCAATTGGCTGCGGTCAGACCGCCCTTGCGCATGTCTTCGAACAGGTCGCGGTTCCACTTGGCGATAATCAGCCCGTCGATAACGATGCTGTCGGCGTGCAATTCGGCTGGGCTCATCAGGCAGTCCCCTATTAGCGATTCGTGCGCCGAATCGTGTGCCGGCGCTTTGGGGCCAGCATATGCCTGAGCACCGGGGCAGCCGGGTGCAAAAACGACAGGGGGTTTGCCGAAAGCGTCAATCCGCGACAAAGGGTCGTCGTTGAACGTGGCGCGCCACCTGTTCAAGGACCTGCGCATGGGCCAGAATTCGGCGCATCACTGGATGCTTACTGGATTTAGGGCGACTCAATGAAATCGATCTTCCTGGCAATGGCACTGATAGCGACCGGCGTACACGCGGCAGAAGAATCCGACAACAACCCCTGCGATGCCGTCGAAAACGACATCCAGACCCTGGAATGCTCAGTCTACGGCCGCACCACTGCCGAAGACCTGCTCAAGGAAAACGTCCAGAGCCTCAACGATCGCCTGCAAACGACCTACGGCAAAAACAAGGCACAGCTGAACGACATCAGCGAAAAGCTCAAAGTCGCCCAACAGCAATGGCTGAAAACCCGCGACGCCGACTGCGCCGTGGAAGCATTCCCGGCGACCAGCGGCAGCAAGGCCTTCACCATTGCGCAGAATGATTGCGTGGCAAGAATGAGCGATGAGCGGTCGGAGTTTTTGGAGTCGATTTCGCAGGAGTGAGGCGTCAGACCGCTTGCCACACAGATTCAAGCGCTGTCCGCAGCCGCTGGCTCTGAACCTTGTCAACGCCCAAGGCAGCACAACAGCCATTCCAACCGGAAAACGCCTCCAGCGTCTGTTCAATGTAGCGTTCTGGCTCAAGAAAGCTGAAGGGTTGGCACACTTCGATAAGCGCTTTTCGAGTAGGTTTGCCGCGCCCGGCAAATGCCGTGGTGTGCTCGTTGCCACGTCCACCGGTACTGGAAAAGGTCAGGTCGTATGCCGGGGCCATCTTCCAGCCATCCATGCCGCCGAAAAAAGAGAAGTTTTTGGCGTGATCGTCGCGATTGTGGGCCAAGGCATTGAAAATCATCAATCGGGCCATTTTCTCGACCTCAAGCGCATCTCGAGTCATTGCCCAAGTCGCACGTAGCAAATCACTGTAATCAAGACTTGGCGCGCGGAAATCGGCATACAGAATGGCTGCCGCGCTGAGCATGTGGCGTTTGGCACCAGCTACTCGGTCAAAGCGTTTCGTGGCAAAAAATTGCTCTGCGCCCTTAGAGGTTTCCACTTGAAACAGTGTCGACTCTGCAGTTTCGACCCCAGCCCTGTTTGCCGTCAGAGCGTATGCCTGCTCGATGGCGCCACTGTCACGATGATCTTCCTCGCAACGAAATTTAATCAGCCAATGCTCGTAGTCCTCAGGCATATCGCCAAAGGACGAAACGGCGCGCAGCCTGTCCGGCGACAGGCCGATGACAGCTTTCGGTCGAGCGCCACCCGGGGAACCGCCCGCCAGCCGCAGCGACGTTATCACCTCGTCGGCGCTACCTGAGAGTATCAATTGCGAAGCCTCGTAGAGCGCTGCGAGATCGAGATCGTCATTTGCCTCAACGGTTTCGAACATTGGAACGTACTCAAGCGCCCCCATGCTCCGGTTACCCATGTAAGCAAGACGATCCAGCGAGCTGATGGCGTGACGTTCAACGCCCAATTGGCTGCGAAAAAACCGATCCATCAACAGAAGGCCCCAGCCATCCGGCAGAGAATCACTGAAAGCGCCGTGCAGACCATCAAAAAGCGCGACGTCGGCCGCTCGCTGAGGGTTGACCGAAAACTCCAGGTGAAACGGGGCAAGATTGAACCCTTTCGCCAACCAACCCGGGTCGTACGAGAAAAACAGACCTTGGCGAGGAATCGCGACCAACTCGCCGACTCTCGACTCCTGCATCATTACGCTCAGTGCTTTCACGGTTTTCATTGCCGGCCACGAGCCCTTTCATAGTTTTTCAGTTCTTGAAGCGTCAGGGACTGAGTAGAGGCGAACAGGTGCGTCAGTGGCTCCTCTGCCCCAAGGCATACGGCAATCAACAACAAACCGTCGAGGGAGATTTTCCCGGTCGTTTCAAAGCGCTTGATGTTCGATTCCGCAACACCGGATCTTTGCGAAAGCGTGCGCCGGGACAGATCTTTACTGAGTCTCAAACGTTTGGCATTTCCTGCGATTTGCAGCGCCAGTTCGCCGGGGGAATAGAGAATATGGGTAAGAGCCACAATGCGACCTCACTGAGAGTATGAGCAAGTGTAGCAGCGCGAAAGAAGATCGGATTTTAATGGATAACATTTAGCCCTCAATCTGCATATTAAGAGCTTATGAGTCAACATTTAGCCATTTGTATAATCTGTGTTTTTTGCTTTTTCATCGTCTTGTCCAAGCAGCATGGATCCCATTGAGGCCACCCGTAAGACCATCGCCGGCGCATTTGGCATCAACGCCGATCAGCTTGAGTTGTAAGCTGTCCGCCATCAGCTCAATAAGGAATTCCCAATGAACATCTGCGGCATTGAAATCAAAGGCAGCGAAGCGATCATCGCCGTGGCCTCCCTCGACGGTCAGGCCTTGAGCCACGTTGCTTTGGCGACCAAGAAAATCGCTCTGGACGATGACGACGAAGCGGCGAACGTCAAAGTCTTCGCCGCTCAGGTTGCCTCGTTTGTTCGGGAGAATTCGGTCGACCGGATCGCGATCAAGAAGCGCAGCAAGAAAGGCGAGTTTGCCGGTGGGCCGACGACGTTCAAGATCGAAGGTGTTTTCCAGCTGCTGGAGAATTGCGAGGTGACGTTGCTGTCGCCGCAGACGATCAATGCGCAGAACAAGAAGTTTGATTTCGCCCTGCCGGCGACGCTGAACAAGTATCAGCATGAAGCCTATAAAGCGGCGTGCTCGGCGCTGATGAAGAAGTAGAAACTTTCCACTGATCGTTCCCATGCTCTGCGTGGGAGTGATCATGCCTTGGCGGTGCGGCGATCCTCGCGCGGGCAGCGCTCAAACCGTGCGCGGTAGCTGCGGGTGAAATACGACGGCGACTCAAACCCGCAGGCGATGCTCACTTCCAACACGCTGAGGTCGGTCTGGCGCAACAGTTGCCGGGCTTTCTCCAGGCGCAAGCGCAGGTAAAAATTGCTCGGTGTGTCGTTCAGGTGCAGGCGAAACAACCGCTCCAGTTGCCGCCGTGTGACTTTGATCGAATCCGCCAATTGCAGCGTGCTCAGCGGCGGCTCGCTGTGCAGTTCCATCTCGCCGATCACCTGAACCAGTTTCTTGTTGCGAATCCCGTAGCGCGTGGCGACTTCCATGCGTTGGTGGTCTTTGCGCGGGCGGATGCGCCCGAGCACAAATTGTTCGCTGACCTGAATCGCCAGCTCCGGGTCGTGGGCCTGGGCGATGAGGTCGAGCATCAGGTCGATGGACGCGGTGCCGCCAGCACAAGTGATGCGGCGGCGGTCGATTTCGAACAGTTCCTGGGTGACGCTGAGCTGTGGATAAGACTCTTTGAAGGCGTCGATGGCTTCCCAGTGCAGCGTCAGGCGATGGCCGTCGAGCAACCCGGCGTCGGCGAGGACAAAACTGCCGGTGTCGATGGCGCCAAGGGTCACGCCGTCGTGGTCCAGTCGGCGCAGCCAATGCTGCAGCGTCGGCGTGGCGAATTTCAGCGGTTCAAACCCGGCGACCACCAATAAAGTCGCACCTTTCTTCAGCGGTTCCAGCGCCGCGTCGGCGTTGACCGACATGCCGTTGCTGGCCAATACCGCGCCGCCGTCGGCGCTCAACACGTGCCAGCGATACAGCTCGCCGCGAAAGCGATTGGCGACCCGCAACGGCTCGATCGCCGAGATGAAACCGATGGCGGAAAAACCCGGCATCAACAAGAAGTAGAAATCATGGGACATGGAGCGCACTCGACTGGCAGGTAACGAGAGGTCGACT
Organism: Pseudomonas sp. 43NM1; assembly: GCF_002836905.1. Taxonomy (NCBI): domain Bacteria; kingdom Pseudomonadati; phylum Pseudomonadota; class Gammaproteobacteria; order Pseudomonadales; family Pseudomonadaceae; genus Pseudomonas; species Pseudomonas sp. 43NM1. The sequence goes on from NZ_MKGS01000164.1 coordinate 12,123, forward strand.
AGCGTGGGGACGTTGATACGCCAGTTGTCGATGGCATTCAAGGGCGCAGGTCGCTGCAGTGCAAGAGCTGGTCGCCATAGTGCGCTTTCACGGGGGCATTGCTGCGTAACTTGGCATCACCGGCACACAGATGCCGGGAACCACAATAACGTCTGCCGAGGAAACCGACATGAAACGACTGATCAGCAGCTGTGTTCTTGCACTCAGCGGTACCGCTTTCTTCAGCGCCAGCGTCATGGCGGCCGAACCTGCGTCGTGCCAGAACGTGCGCATGGGCGTGGTCAACTGGACCGACGTGATCGCCACCAGTGCCATGACCCAGGTCTTGCTCGACGGCCTCGGCTACAAAACCAAACAGACCAGCGCGTCCCAGCAAATCATCTTCGCCGGGATTCGTGACCAGCGCCTCGACCTGTTCCTCGGCTACTGGAACCCGTTGATGACCCAGACCATCACCCCGTTCGTCGATGCCAAACAGGTGAAAGTGCTGGAAGCGCCAAGCCTCAAGGATGCCCGCGCGACTCTCGCGGTGCCGACCTATCTCGCCGACAAGGGCCTGAAAACCTTCGCCGACATCGCCAAGTTCGAAAAAGAACTGGGCGGTAAAATCTACGGCATCGAGCCTGGCTCGGGCGCCAATACCCAGATCAAAGCGATGATCGCGAAGAACCAGTTCGGCCTCGGCAAGTTCCAGTTGGTCGAGTCGAGCGAGGCCGGCATGCTCGCGGCGGTGGATCGCGCCGTGCGCCGCAAGGAGGCCGTGGTGTTCTTCGGTTGGGCGCCGCACCCGATGAACGTCAACGTGCAGATGACTTACCTGACCGGCAGCGAAGATGCGCTCGGGCCGAACGAAGGCATGGCGACCGTGTGGACCGTCACCTCGCCGAACTACGCGCAGCAATGCCCGAACATCGGCCGTTTGCTCAGCAACCTGACTTACACCGCCGAAGACGAGAGCCGGATGATGCAGCCGCTGCTCGATCACAAAGACGCGTTCGAGTCGGCCAAGCAATGGCTCAAGGATCACCCGCAGGACAAGCAGCGCTGGCTCGAAGGTGTGACCACCTTCGATGGCAAACCAGCGGCTGAAAACCTGTCATTGACCAGTAAATAAACCCGATTGAACCACCGAATCGCAGCCTGCACGGGCTGCGAACGGAATCATCACGCCTGTAAGGAATCGCTAAATGAACCACGACGTCATCATCACCTGCGCACTCACCGGTGCTGGCGACACGAGCGCCAGAAGCCCACACGTGCCGGTCACCCCGAAACAAATCGCCGCCGCTGCGGTGGAAGCGGCCAAGGCCGGCGCAACCGTGGTGCATTGCCACGTTCGCGACCCGCAAACCGGCAAGTTCAGCCGTGACGTAGCGCTGTACCGCGAAGTCATGGAGCGCATCCGCGAGGCGGACATCGACATCATCGTCAACCTCACCGCCGGCATGGGTGGCGACCTGGAAATCGGTGGCGGCGAGAACCCGATGGAGTTCGGCCCGAACACCGATCTGGTCGGCCCGCTGACCCGTCTGGCCCACGTCGAAGAGTTGCTGCCGGAAATCTGCACGCTCGATTGCGGCACGCTGAATTTTGGCGATGGCGACACCATTTATGTGTCGACGCCGGCGCAGTTGCGGGCCGGCGCCAAGCGGATTCAAGAGCTGGGCGTGAAGCCAGAACTGGAGATTTTCGACACCGGTCACCTGTGGTTCGCCAAGCAGATGATCAAGGAAGGTTTGCTCGACGACCCGCTGTTCCAGTTGTGCCTGGGCATCCCGTGGGGCGCGCCGGCCGACACCACCACCATGAAAGCCATGGTCGACAACCTGCCGGCAAATGCGGTGTGGGCCGGGTTTGGCATCGGTCGCATGCAAATGCCGATGGCCGCGCAAGCGGTGCTGCTCGGCGGCAACGTGCGGGTCGGGCTGGAGGACAACTTGTGGCTGGACAAAGGCGTGTTGGCGACCAATGGGCAATTGGTTGAACGCGCCAGCGAAATCCTCAGCCGCCTCGGCGCCCGCGTCCTCACGCCGGCAGAAGGCCGGACAAAAATGGGCCTGACCAAGCGCGGTTGATCCCCTTAAACACATAACCTGTGGGAGCACAGCTTGCTCGCGATAGCGGTATTCCAATCGCAGAAGATGTGCCGGATGTTCCGACGCCATCGCGAGCAAGCTTTGCTCCCACAGGCGTTCACCGAATCAATTCAGGAAGTCGCCATGAGCTTTATCACCGAAATCAAAACCTTCGCCGCACTCGGCAGCGGTGTCATCGGCAGTGGCTGGGTGTCTCGCGCCCTCGCCCACGGCCTCGACGTGGTGGCTTGGGACCCGGCGCCGGGTGCCGAAGCGACGTTGCGCAAACGCGTCGCGAACGCCTGGGGCGCGCTGGAGAAACAAGGCCTGGCGCCCGGTGCAGCGCAAGATCGCCTGCGTTTTGTCGCGACCATTGAAGAGTGCGTGCGCGACGCCGATTTCATTCAGGAAAGCGCCCCTGAACGCCTCGAACTGAAACTCGAGCTGCACGGCAAAATCAGCGCCGCAGCCAAACCCAATGCGTTGATCGGCTCCAGCACCTCAGGGCTGTTGCCGAGCGAGTTCTACGAAGGTTCGACGCACCCGGAACGCTGCGTGGTCGGGCACCCGTTCAACCCGGTTTACCTGCTGCCGCTGGTGGAAGTCGTCGGCGGCAAGAACACTGCGCCGGAGGCCATTCAAGCGGCGATCAAAGTCTATGAATCCTTGGGCATGCGTCCGCTGCATGTGCGCAAGGAAGTGCCAGGGTTTATCGCTGACCGCTTGCTCGAAGCGCTGTGGCGTGAGGCGCTGCACCTGGTCAACGACGGCGTGGCAACCACTGGCGAGATCGACGATGCGATCCGTTTTGGCGCGGGGTTGCGCTGGTCGTTCATGGGCACATTCCTGACCTACACCCTGGCGGGTGGCGATGCGGGGATGCGCCACTTCATGGCCCAATTCGGTCCGGCGTTGCAGTTGCCGTGGACGTATCTGCCAGCACCAGAGCTGACCGACAAGTTGATTGATGATGTGGTGGACGGGACCAGTGAACAACTGGGCAAACACAGCATTTCCGCGCTGGAGCGCTATCGTGATGATTGCTTGCTGGCGGTGCTCGAAGCGGTGAAGACCACCAAAGAGAAGCATGGGATGGCGTTTAGCGAATGATTGCACTTGGCTTGAGATCCCCCTCACCCTAACCCTCTCCCCAGAGGGTAGAGGGGACTGACCGAGGTGTTCTTAGAGCGACATCGACCTGAAAGAACTGAGTCGAACTCAGGCTTTGAACAGCATGGAGATCGGCCCCCTTTCCCCCTCTCCCCTATGGGGAGAGGGCTGGGGTGAGGGGTGGATCTTGAATTACAACCAAATCCTCAAGCGGACACCCGTCATGCCCACCCTAACCACCCACCAAACCAAAATCATCCCCGACTGGGTCGACTACAACGGCCACCTGCGCGATGCCTTCTACCTGCTGATTTTCAGCTACGCCACCGACGCGCTGATGGATCGCTTGGGTATGGACAGCAACAACCGCGAAGCCAGCGGCAATTCGCTGTTCACCCTCGAACTGCACCTCAATTACCTGCATGAAGTGAAGCTCGACGCCGACGTCGAAGTGCGCACCCAAATCATCGGCCGCGACAGCAAACGCCTGCACCTCTATCACAGCCTGCATCTGGTCGGCGATGACAAGGAACTGGCGGGCAACGAGCAAATGCTCCTGCACGTCGACCTCGCCGGCCCTCGCTCCACACCGTTCAGCGAAGACACTTTGAGCAAGCTGCAAGCCATCGTTGCCGAGCAAGCCGACCTGCCAACCCCCGCCTACATTGGCCGAGTGATCGCGTTACCCCCTAAAAAATAACAAGGAGATCGCCATTGAACACCGCCGCTTTTGCCGACTTCCGTACCTACCCGTTGATCAGCACGTTGACCGCCGTGCATACCTTGGCGGACCGAATTCAAGTGCAGTGGGCTGACGGCCGGGTCAGCCCGTTTCATCATCAATGGCTTCGCGACAACTGCCCGTGCGCGCAATGCGTCTACACCGTGACCCGCGAGCAAGTGCTGGAAATCGTCGACGTCGCAGAGGACCTGACGCCGACAGCGGCACACCTCGATGCCGAAGGTTGCCTCAGCGTCGAATGGCACGACGGCCACCTCAGCCGCTTCGACCCGGGCTGGCTGCGGGCTCACGCCTATGACGACGAGTCCCGCGCCGAGCGCCGGGCTGGCAAGCCAACATCCAGGCTGTGGAAAAGCGACTTGCAGCTGCCAGTGTTCGACTACCAGGCGCTGATGAACGACAACGACGCCCTGCTGCAATGGCTGCTGGCGGTGCGCGATATCGGCCTGACGCAAGTGCGTGGCGTGCCCACCGAAACCGGCTCGCTGAAGCTGATTGCCCAGCGGATTTCCTTCATCCGCGAGAGCAATTTCGGCGTGCTGTTCAACGTGCAATCCAAGGCCGACGCTGACAGCAATGCCTACACCGCTTTCAACCTGCCGCTGCACAGCGATTTGCCGACCCGGGAGTTGCAACCGGGGCTGCAATTTCTGCATTGCCTGGTCAATGACGCGGACAGTGGCGAGAGTATTTTCGTCGACGGATTTGCCATCGCCCACGCACTGCGCGAGGAAGATCCCGAGTCGTTCAAGGCCCTGTGTGAAATCCCCGTGGAGTTTCGCAACAAGGACCGTCACAGCGACTACCGCTGCCTGGCACCGATCATCGCCCTCGATGCGTTGGGGCAGGTTTCGGAGATCCGCATGGCAAACTTTCTGCGTGGGCCATTTGATGCCTCGATTGAGGACATGCCCAAGCTATACCGGGCGTATCGGCGGTTTATTGCGATGACCCGTGAAGCGCGCTTTCGGGTGATGACGCGGCTCAATCCCGGCGAGTTGTGGTGCTTCGACAACCGCCGCACTCTCCACGCCCGCAATGCGTTCGATCCCGCCAGCGGCGCCCGGCATTTCCAGGGATGCTATGTCGATCGTGACGAGTTGTTGTCGCGAATATTGGTGTTACAACGCTAGACCGCGTCATCGTTCATCGCGAGCAGGCTCGCTCCCACAGTTGACCGGGTTCTCACTGAGGAATGCGGTTAATTGTGGGAGCGAGCCTGCTCGCGATGGCGTCTGCACAGGCGACACAAACCCTCTGATCCACAGCCAAAAAAAACCCCGATCAAGCCGTGACTTGATCGGAGCTGAGGAGGGTACTTTTGAGGAGCTGTTGCGCGAGGGTGACCAAACCGTCGTGGTGCCAGCTGAGTCCAGTGTGCCTAACCTCCCCCATCGCAAGTTAGCCGAAAACGACCTGTTCATAGGTATTGCGGCCATGGCGACAAATCGCCCTTGCCGCCACCCCCTGCCCCTACGAGAATCGATCCACGACACCGTTCCCTGAAGAAGGATTGCGTCATGATGTACGCCGATTTGATAGACCAGGAAGACCTGTTGGGCCAACTGAAAGCGCTGGGTTTTCAAGTGCCAAGCGGTGCCACGGCTGAACAGGCTTGTGAGTGTGCGGTGCGCGGGCTGGACGATGTCCGGGCATTTGAATTGCGCAAGATGGTCAAGGACATGTACACCAGCGGCGCGAGCATCCAGCCGGTGGTGCGCCAGGCGATCGACAAGCAATTATTGCCGGCGCTGACCGAGTATCAGCAGAAGTCGTAGCGCCTGATAGATAGCCTTCGCGGGCAAGCCTCGCTCCCACAGGATTGGCGTCGTATCGAAATATCGCGATCGAAACAAAACCTGTGGGAGCGAGCTTGCTCGCGATGAAGGCCCCTCGGCCTAGAGCCTTACGCTGGCAAAAGTCGATTCATTACGCGCCTGACTCAGCGCCGACAGCGGCCCGGACAGCGGCGACAGCACCAGTGCTTGCGGCAGCGGCATCATCGCCACTTGCTGCGTGGTGTTGGAACCGACGCGTTCGTCGCGCGGCGGAATGCCGAAGTACTCGCGGTAGCACTTGGAGAAGTGCGGCGTCGAGACAAACCCGCACACCGACGCCACTTCGATGATCGACATCGGCGTTTGCTTGAGCAACTGCCGGGCGCGGATCAAGCGCAGTTTCAGGTAATAACGCGACGGCGAACAGTGCAGGTATTTCTGGAACAGCCGCTCCAACTGACGGCGCGAAACGGCGACGTACACCGCCAGCTCATCCAGATCGATCGGCTCTTCCAGATTGGCTTCCATCAGCGCGACGATTTCCTGCAGCTTCGGCTGATTGGTGCCGAGCATGTGCTTGAGCGGCACGCGCTGGTGATCCTGCTCGTTGCGGATGCGTTCGTAGACAAACATCTCGGAAATCGCCGCCGACAGTTCGCGGCCATGATCGCGGCTGATCAGGTGCAGCATCATGTCCAGCGGCGCGGTGCCGCCGGAGCTGGTGAAACGGTTGCGGTCGAGGGTGAACAAACGAGTGCTCATGGCCACGCGCGGGAAGGCTTCCTGCATCGAGGCCAGGCATTCCCAGTGCACGCTGCAATCAAAACCATCGAGCAGACCGGCGCACGCCAGCGCCCAGCTACCGGTGCACACCGCGCCCAGGCGCTTGGACTGGCGCGCCTGGCTTTGCAGCCACGACACGTGTTCGCGAGTGACCGTGCGCTGAATGCCGATGCCGCCGCAGACGATGATGGTGTCCAGGCTTGGTGCTTTGTGCATCGAGCAATCGGGGGTGATTTGCAGACCATCGCTGGCCCAGACCTGGCCGCCGTCAACGGTGAGTGTGGTCCAGCGATACAGCTCGCGGCCGGACAATTGGTTGGCCATGCGCAGAGGTTCTACTGCGGAGGCCAGAGAAATTAGCGTGAAATTGTCCAGCAGCAGAAAGCCGATGGATTGAGGCGCACGGTTCTGGGGTTGGGCCCCGGAGTTGAACGTCGTCATCGCGGTATCTCCTCACACAAAGCGGGTGATGGCCTCAGGCGGAGGCTCTTGTTATTGCCATCGTTCTCGCGTGGGAGACGGGCTTTGTAATGACAGAGCAATTGCCATGCCTAAAATTGAATGGCCGTTCAATAACTCCTGAAAACGACGTCGCGGTGCGTCTATATAAGCCTTGCGCGAAGTGGGGGTTATAAGTGCCATCAGCGCCGGCAAATGCGCCGCGCAAAAGGCTGTGAGCAAATCGGTAGCACTTGTGGGAACAGGGCTGCGGCGCCTTGCAACAGAATGTCACCGCAAGCACAGGTGACAGGCGGTAACGGCCAATCTGGATCTCGGATCTTGGACAAGTGGCTTATCTGTAAGCGACGCTCTAAAACGTGGCGCGTTTTGATTGCGGTGTGCACTTAGCGCGCAGTTTTGACTGGTCTTCTCTGGCAAATGACCTTTCTGTGGCGAGGGGATTTATCCCCGTTCGGCTGCGCAGCAGTCGTAAAGATTCTGGGGCCGCTTCGCGACCCAACGGGGATAAATCCCCTCGCCACAAAAGCCCCCTCGCCACAGGTCAACTCGGTTTCAACACTCCACAGCGCTGACCGCCAAGCCGCCGCGCGAGGTTTCTTTGTATTTGTCGTGCATGTCGGCGCCGGTGTCGCGCATGGTGCGGATCACCCGGTCCAGCGAAATAAAGTGCTGGCCGTCGCCGCGCAAGGCCATTTGTGCGGCGTTGATCGCTTTCACCGCGGCAATCGCGTTGCGCTCGATGCACGGCACTTGCACCAGGCCGCCGACCGGGTCGCAGGTCAGGCCGAGGTTGTGTTCCAAACCAATTTCTGCGGCGTTGCACAACTGCTCCGGGGTCGCGCCGAGAATCTCCGCCAGCCCCGCCGCCGCCATCGCGCACGCTGAACCAACTTCGCCCTGGCAACCGACTTCGGCGCCAGAGATCGAGGCGTTTTTCTTGCACAGAATCCCCACCGCCGCAGCGCTGAGGAAATAGTCGACCACGTTCGCCTCCGTTACCACTTCGCTGAACTTCATGAAGTAATGCAGCACCGCCGGAATGATCCCCGCCGCGCCGTTAGTCGGCGCCGTGACCATGCGCCCGCCGGCCGCGTTTTCTTCGTTGACCGCCAGTGCAAAAAGATTGACCCATTCCATCGCGCTTAACGTCGAGCCGATCACATTGGGCTTGCCCAACTCCTGAAGACTGCGATGCAACTTGGCCGCGCGCCGCCGCACGTTCAAACCGCCGGGCAAGATGCCTTCGTGCTTGAGCCCTTGCTCGACGCAATCCTGCATGGCGCGCCAGAGTTTCATCAGCCCGGCGCGGATTTCATCTTCGCTGCGCCAGACCTTTTCGTTGGCCATCATCAGCTCGGCGACGCGCAGATTGTGCGTCTGGCACAGCGCCAGCATTTCCACCGCGCTGGAAAAATCGTAAGGCAGTTCGGTGCGATCCAGATCCACCACGCCGCTGGAGGCTTGCGCCTCATCGACGACAAAACCACCGCCAATCGAATAGTAGGTGTCGCGGTGCAGTTCACCGTTTTCGCCTTCTACAATCAACGTCATGGCGTTCGGGTGAAACGGCAGGTTTTCATCGATCAGACGCATGTCGCGGGCCCAGATGAATGGCACCGGCAAACGACCGTCGAGGTACAGCGTGCCGGTCTCGCGCAGGCTGGCGATGTGGATGCCGATTTGCGACGGATCGATCGCGTCCGGCCACTCGCCCATCAGGCCCATGATCACCGCGTTATCGCTGCCGTGACCGATGCCGGTGGCGGATAACGAGCCGTAGAGCTGAACTTCGACACGCCTTGTTTGTTCCAAAAGACCCTGCTCACGCAAACCTTGCACGAACAGCGCGGCCGCTCGCATCGGGCCGACGGTGTGCGAACTGGAAGGGCCGATGCCGATTTTGAACAGGTCGAAAACGCTGATAGCCATTACTGCCGAACTCCTGGATGTACCCGATCCAGGCGCAAAAGCGCCCAGTGACGAAGCTGCTACGCTCAAGCTGCAATCCGCCGCAATGGCTGCATCATCGGGCTTTTGCGGTGTCGTTCGACGTCTCACACCGACGCACTCATGTCCACCAACGCCGCGGGTCTTTGACGCTGCGCTTTCGCCGTTTTCTAGCGGTGCAGAGCGGCAAACAGGGCTGAAAAAAGCTGTAAACGACGTCACCGACACTGGATGCGACCATCCCTGTACTGGTTACGACGCCCCCTGTAGGCGTCAGATTTTCACTGGTACATGATCGTATCGACTCGATTGCAAGGCGCCGCGGTAGAGCAGTCTGAAAAACGCCACCCAACCGCAACCTATAAGTGCGGTGGTCCAATCGGAACACTGCCGAAAAAAACAACCAAGGAGTCCATCCATGAAAGGTTCCCCCTCGCTGTTGTTGGCCGCCATGCTGAGTCTGCCGTTATTGGCGCAAGCCGCAGAACCAGCTCAGTGCAGCACCGTAAATTTCTCTGATGTCGGCTGGACCGACATTACCGCGACTACCGCGACCACCAGCGTTGTCCTCAACGCCCTCGGCTACAAAACCAAAACCACGATGATTTCCGTGCCGGTGACCTACAAGTCGCTGGCCGACGGCAAAAACATGGACGTGTTCCTCGGTAACTGGATGCCGACCATGGAAAACGACATCAAGGCCTACCGCGAAGCGGGCACCGTCGACACCGTGCGCACCAACCTGACCGGCGCCAAATACACCCTCGCGGTGCCGCAAGCGCTCTACGACAAAGGCCTGCATGACTTCGCCGACATCGCCAAATTCAAGAAAGAGCTCGACGGCAAGATCTACGGCATCGAGCCGGGCAACGACGGTAACCGGCTGATCCAGAGCATGATCGACAAGGATGCCTTCGGCCTCAAAACCGCCGGTTTCAAAGTCGTCGAATCAAGTGAAGCGGGGATGCTCTCGCAGGTTGATCGCGCGCAGAAACGCCAAACCGCGGTGGTCTTCCTCGGCTGGGCGCCGCACCCGATGAACAAGCGCTTCAAGATCCAGTACCTGACCGGCGGCGATGACTTCTTCGGCCCTGATTTCGGCGCCGCCACCGTCGCCACCAACACCCGCAAGGGTTATGTCCAGGAATGCAGCAACGTCGGCACACTGCTGAAAAACCTGGAGTTCACCGTGGACATGGAAAGTGCGCTGATGGGCAACATCCTGGATGACAAGATGAAACCTGACGCCGCTGCCAAGGCCTGGCTGAAAAAGAATCCACAGGTGCTTGATACCTGGCTCGCAGGCGTGACCACCATTGACGGTAAACCAGGCCTGGAGGCCGTGAAAGCCAAGCTCGACCAGCCTTGAATTAAGGAGCATCGCTTACGCCGGGCGGCTCACGCCGTCCGGGCTGTTTATTTCCTTGCATGCGGACGTTCATTACCATGCTGATTGATCAGAAAATCCCTTTAGGCCAGTACATCGCAGGCTTCGTTGAATGGTTGACGCAACACGGCGCCAACACCTTCGACGCCATCGCCGTGTCACTGGAAACGATGATCCACGGCGTGACTTTCGCGCTGACCTGGTTCAACCCGCTGGCATTGATCGGCCTCATTGCACTGATTGCACATCTGATCCAACGAAAGTGGGGGCTGACGGTTTTCGTCATCGCTTCCTTTCTGCTGATCCTCAATCTGGGGTACTGGCAGGAAACCATGGAAACCCTCGCCCAGGTGTTGTTCGCCACCCTGGTCTGCGTGGTCATCGGCGTGCCGCTTGGCATCGTCGCCGCGCACAAACCGATGTTCTACACACTGATGCGTCCGGTGCTCGATCTGATGCAGACCGTGCCGACGTTCGTGTACCTCATTCCAACCCTGACCCTCTTCGGGCTGGGTGTGGTCCCGGGCCTGATTTCGACGGTGGTGTTCGCGATTGCCGCGCCGATCCGCCTGACCTACCTGGGGATCCGCGATGTACCCGCAGAACTGCTCGACGCCGGCAAAGCCTTCGGCTGCTCGCGCCGCCAACTGCTCTCCCGTATCGAACTGCCCCACGCCATGCCAAGCATCGCGGCCGGTATCACCCAGTGCATCATGCTGTCGCTGTCGATGGTGGTGATTGCCGCACTGGTGGGCGCCGATGGCTTGGGCAAACCCGTGGTCAACGCACTGAACACCGCCGATATCGCCCTGGGCTTCGAAGCCGGGCTGGCCATCGTCCTGCTGGCGATCATGCTCGACCGTATCTGCAAACAACCCGACGCCAAAGTAGGGGGTGACGCATGAGCATTATTCGCTTCGAAGACGTCGACGTGATCTTCTCCCGAGATCCGCGTGAGGCGCTCAAACTCCTCGACCAAGGCATGACCCGCGACCAGATCCTGAAAAAAACCGGGCAGATTGTCGGCGTTGAAAAAGCCACGCTGGACATCGAGCGCGGCGAAATCTGCGTGTTGATGGGCCTTTCCGGTTCCGGCAAATCAAGCCTGCTGCGCTGCATCAACGGCCTCAACACCGTCAGCCGTGGCAAGTTGTTCGTCGAGCACGAAGGCAAGCAGATCGACATCGCTTCGTGCACCCCCGCCGAGCTGAAAATGATGCGCACCAAGCGCATTGCGATGGTGTTCCAGAAGTTCGCGCTGATGCCGTGGCTGACGGTTCGCGAGAACATCAGTTTCGGTCTGGAAATGCAGGGTCGCCCAGAGAAAGAACGGCGCAAATTGGTCGACGAAAAACTCGAGCTGGTGGGTTTGACCCAGTGGCGCAACAAGAAGCCCGACGAGCTCTCCGGGGGTATGCAGCAACGTGTCGGCCTGGCCCGTGCGCTGGCGATGGACGCCGATATTCTGCTGATGGACGAACCGTTCTCGGCACTCGATCCGCTGATCCGTCAGGGTTTGCAGGACGAACTGCTGGAGCTGCAACGCAAGCTGAGCAAGACCATTGTGTTTGTCAGTCACGATCTCGATGAAGCACTGAAACTCGGTAGCCGGATCGCGATCATGAAGGACGGCCGGATCATCCAGTACAGCGTGCCGGAAGAAATTGTGCTCAACCCGGCGGACGATTACGTGCGTACCTTCGTCGCGCACACCAACCCGCTGAACGTGCTCTGTGGCCGCAGCCTGATGCGCACGCTGGACAACTGCAAACGCATCAACGGCTCGGTGTGCCTCGATCCGGGCGGCGATTCGTGGCTGGACCTGGCCGAGGGCAACACCATCAAGGGTGCTCGCCAGAACGGCGCCAGCATGGACTTGCAGAACTGGGCGCCGGGGCAAGCGGTTGAGGGCCTGGGCCGTCGGCCAACGCTGGTGGATTCGAACATCGGCATGCGCGATGCGCTGCAGATCCGTTATCAGACCGGCAATAAACTGGTGCTGCACGACAACAACAAAGTCGTCGGCATCCTCGGCGACAGCGAGCTGTACCACGCACTGCTCGGCAAGAACCTGGGTTAAGGCAACAGACACAAAAACGCCGCGAGAGGATCGCGGCGTTTTTGTTTACGCAGATATCGAGCTGTCACACCACCACTGTGGCGAGGGGGCTTGCCCCCGTTGGGTCGCGCAGCGGCCCCAAATCCAGACAGTGCGATCTTACAGATGGACCGCGCTGGCCGGGTTTACGACTGCTTCGCAGTCCGTTGGGTCGCGCAGCGGCCCCAAATCCAGACAGTGCGATCTTACAGATGGACCGCGCTGGCCGGGTTTACGACTGCTTCGCAGCCGAACGGGGGCAAGCCCCCTCGCCACAATGGGGCTGCGGTGCAGCGACGTGCACCGCAGTACTTCAAGTTTTAGCTATACACCCGGCCAAGGAGTTGCCGATGGCTTTCAAACTGATCGAGCACGTCACGGGTGATCTGATCCTGAGTGAAGCCCATCAAGTCGTAATCCTGGCTGCCGTTGTGCAGGTACACCTCGGCGCGGTAGTACCGAGCGCGCGGCTCTTCAGCGCTTTCCGCCGACACCCCTTCGCTCGCCGCCGCCAGATAACCGTCCAGGCTCACTTCGTAGACAAAAGGGTTGCCCTCTTCCATCTCGATCCGCAGGCCCATGCAACGCTTGGATTTACCGAGCAAGGTCTGCACTTCCAGGCCTTGAGCCTGCAATTGCGCCGCCGCATCTTCCAGCGCCGGGCTGACTTGCTTGTCCATGAAACGCTGCACGACCGACTGGTTCGGTTGCAGGTCCAGTTGGGTCAAACGCTCGCTGAAACCACGACGACCGCGTGCCGCCAGCTGCGCTTGCTCCTGTTCGACCTGCACGTCCTGACGCATCTGCTTGTGCAAACCGAACATGAAGAACACCAGCACCACCGAGAACGGCAGACCGGCCAGCACCACCATGGTTTGCATGGCTTCGAAGTTACCGGCGAACAGCAGGCCAATCGTTACCAGAGTAATCACCGCCGACCAGAAGATCCGCAGCCAGTGCGGCGCATCCTCGTCAACGTTGCCGCCTCTGCAGGAAAGGTTGGCCATCATCACCGCGCCGGAATCCGCCGGGGTCAGGAACAGCACAAAACCTACAAAGATCGACACGCCGATCACAATCTTCGACGCCGGGTAATGCTCCAGCAATTGATAGATCGCCATCGACGGCTGTTCCAGCGCGGTTTTCCCGAGCTCGACCGCGCCATGGTTCATCACCAGATCCAGCGCCGAGTTACCGAAAATCGACAACCACGCCAGGGTGAAACCCAGCGGAATCAGCAACACGCCGGCGACCAGTTCACGCACCGTGCGACCACGGGAAATACGCGCGATGAACATGCCTACGAACGGTGCCCAGGAAATCCACCAGGCCCAGTAGAACAAGGTCCACAGGCCCATCCAGCGTTCAGTCTTGGCGCCGTCGCCCTCGTACACGTACAGGTCGAAGGTTTTCAGCACGATGCCGTTCATGTAGTCGCCGATGTTCTGCACAAAGCCGTTGAGCAAGTGCAGGGTCGGGCCGAACAGCAGCACGAAAATCAGCAAACCGCTGAACAGCACGATGTTCAGGTTGGACAGACGACGGATGCCGTTTTCCACGCCGGACACGGCAGCGATGGTCGCCACGGTGCTCATCACGATGATCACGATCAGCAGGTTAGTGTTGCTGTGTTCCATGCCGAACAGGTTTTCCAGCCCCGACGACACTTGCAGCGAACCAATCCCCAGGTTCGTCACCAGCCCCAACAGCGTCACGAACATGCCGAAGCCGTCCACCGCGTGACCGGCCGCGCCTTTGACCCAGCGCTCGCCGACCAGCGGATACAGCGCCGAGCGCAACGCCAGCGGTTGGTTATGCCGGTACGCAAAGTACGCCACGGCGAGACCGACCAGTGCGTAGATCGCCCAGCCGTGCAGGCCCCAATGCAGGAAGGTCAGCTGCACTGCCTGACGCGCGGCCATGTTGCTGCCGGCCACGCCTTCAGGCGGATTGAAGTAGTGGTCCAGCGGCTCGGAAGCGCCGAAGTACAGCAGCGAAATGCCGATGCCCGACGAGAACAGCATCCCCGCCCAGGCGCCGTAGCTGAAGTCCGGGGTGTCGTCCTTGCTGCCCAGTTTGAGTTTGCCGTAAGACGAAAACGCCAGGCCGACGACGAATACCAGGTAGGCGGCGATCACCACCATGTAGTACCAGCCGAAACTGCGGGACAACCAGGCCTGGGCAATACCGAGCAATCTGCCGGCCTCTTGCGGGGCGATGATCAGAATGGCGGTCAACAACAGGATCAACGCGGTCGAGGTGTAAAACACCCAACCGTTGACCGTCACCTTCTCGGGTGGGGTCTTTATTAGAGAGGCAGAACTCATGGCACAGATGCTCCAGGCAGTGCGAGAGAAGAACACAAGGCAACGCGTGACCCGACCAATCGGTTAGTTGGCAGCCGACCGGCGGGTGATATAAAGACACCCCGAAAAAGCCCGCAAACCGCAGGCAAAGCGTTGAGAACCGACGTCGCAGACCAAGCGACGGACGAATGGTCCGCCGCTTGGGCCAAAGGCGTCTTGCCCATTTCAACACGTCCGTCATCGGCGATCCGCGCCATGCCCCGCGCAGGTTTCGGGCTTTTTCAGATGTCGTTTTTCCGCCGACTACACGCGGGAAAAACCGGTAGGCAGCGACGAATTGTCGCAGATCTTATTCTTTGTTGATTGAACGTTCAATCAAAACAAAATAGACTGGCCCTCAATCCGACAGACGTTTTTCGTCCGTCGGAAGGCCTAAGGAGATGTGCAAGATGCCCAAGGTCGGTATGCAACCCATCCGCCGTCAGCAATTGATCGAAGCCACATTGCAGGCCGTCGATCAGGTTGGAATGGGGGACGCCAGCATTGCGCTGATCGCCCGTTTGGCCGGTGTCTCGAATGGCATCATCAGTCACTACTTTCAGGACAAGAACGGCCTGATTGCCGCTACGGCGCAGTACCTGATGAGTGTTCTCAGCGAGAACGTCACCGCGCGTCGTCAAGCGCTGGAAGACAGCAGCCCGAGGGCGCACCTTCAGGTGATTATCGAAGGCAACTTCGACGCCAGCCAAGTCAATGGCCCGGCAATGAAAACCTGGCTGGCCTTCTGGGCCACCAGCATGCACCACCCGTCTTTGCACAGGTTGCAGCGGATCAACGATCACCGTTTGTATTCCAACCTGTGTTGCCAGTTCCGCCGTGTATTGCCGCTCAATGATGCGCGCAGTGCAGCCCGAGGCCTGGCGGCCCTAATCGACGGTTTGTGGTTGCGCGGCGCCCTGTCGGGAGATGCTTTCGACACCGAGCAAGCGCACCGCATCGCTTACGAATACATGGATTTCCAATTGGCCAAGCAGGTGAGCTAGAGCACACATAACCGCTCAGCCCCTGAACGCCGCTGAACCGCACCGCTCCAGCTGCACGGTGCGTGCAGTGGTTACCGCCAACCCACTTATGCTCTTGCGAGGACTTTATGGCCCGTTTCGAACTGCAAAAACTCTACATCGATGGCGGCTACTCCGACGCCAGCAGCGACGCCACTTTCGAAGCCATCAACCCGGCTAACGGAGAAGTCCTCGCAAACGTCCAGCGCGCGACTTTCGACGACGTCGAGCGCGCTGTTGTCAGCGCTGAAAAAGGTCAGAAGATCTGGGCTGCGATGACCGCCATGGAGCGTTCGCGCATCCTGCGTCGTGCCGTCGACATCCTGCGCGAGCGCAACGATGAGCTGGCCGCGCTGGAAACCCTGGACACCGGCAAATCGTTCTCCGAAACCAAATACGTCGACATCGTCACCGGCGCCGACGTGCTGGAATACTACGCCGGCCTGGTGCCAGCGATCGAAGGCGAGCAGATTCCACTGCGCGACACTTCTTTCGTCTACACCCGCCGCGAGCCGCTGGGCGTGGTTGCCGGTATCGGCGCGTGGAACTACCCGATCCAGATCGCCCTGTGGAAATCCGCACCTGCCCTGGCGGCCGGTAACGCGATGATCTTCAAGCCAAGCGAAGTCACCTCCCTGACCACGCTGAAACTGGCCGAGATCTACACCGAGGCTGGCGTTCCAGCGGGCGTGTTCAACGTGCTGACCGGCAGCGGCCGTGAAGTCGGCACCTGGTTGACCGAGCACCCACGCATCGAAAAAATCTCCTTCACCGGCGGCACCGACACCGGCAAGAAGGTCATGGCCAGCGCTTCGAGCTCTTCGCTCAAAGAAGTGACCATGGAACTGGGCGGCAAATCCCCGCTGATCATCTTCGACGACGCCGACCTCGATCGCGCCGCCGACACCGCGATGATGGCCAACTTCTACAGCTCCGGTCAGGTCTGCACCAACGGCACTCGCGTGTTCGTTCCGACTCAGCTCAAAGCTGCGTTCGAAGCCAAGATCGCCGAGCGCGTTGCACGCATCCGCATCGGCAACCCTGAAGACGAGAACACCAACTTCGGCCCGCTGGTCAGCTTTGCGCACATGGAAAGCGTGTTGGGTTACATCGCCAAGGGCAAGGAAGAAGGCGCCCGCCTGCTCTGCGGCGGCGATCGTCTGACTGACGGCGATCTGGCCAAAGGCGCTTTCGTGGCACCGACGGTGTTCACCGATTGCACCGACGAAATGACCATCGTTCGCGAAGAAATCTTCGGCCCGGTCATGGCGATCCTGACTTACGACACCGAAGAAGAAGTGATCCGTCGTGCCAACGACACCGACTTCGGCCTCGCTGCCGGCATCATCACCAAGGACCTGAACCGCGCTCACCGCGTGATTCATCAACTGGAAGCCGGTATCTGCTGGATCAACGCCTGGGGCGAGTCCGACGCGAAAATGCCGGTCGGCGGCTACAAGCAGTCGGGTGTTGGCCGTGAGAACGGGATCAGCTCGCTGAACAACTTCACACGCATCAAATCGGTACAGGTCGAACTGGGCGATTACGCCTCGGTTTTCTAAGGAACGCCCGCACAACCTGTAGCAGCTGCCGAGGAACGAGGCTGCGTTGCGCGTCCGCAGGACCGCCCCCGGGGGTCGCTGCGCAACCCAACGCAGCCTCGTGCCTCGGCAGCTGCTACGGGCGACCTGACCACTTTCAATGAGGGTGCATTTTATGTCCCAAGAATACGATTACATCATCATCGGTGCCGGCTCGGCCGGTAACACCCTGGCGACCCGTCTGACTGAAGACGAAGGCGTCACCGTCCTGCTGCTCGAAGCAGGCGGCCCGGATTATCGTCTCGACTTCCGCACGCAAATGCCTGCCGCTCTGGCGTTTCCGCTGCAAGGTCGACGCTACAACTGGGCGTACGAAACCGATCCGGAACCGTACATGGACGGTCGCCGGATGGAATGCGGTCGCGGCAAAGGCCTCGGCGGCTCCTCGCTGATCAACGGCATGTGCTACATCCGCGGCAACGCGATGGACTACGACAACTGGTCGAAACTCCCAGGTCTGGAAAACTGGACTTACCTCGACTGCCTGCCGTATTTCCGCAAAGCGGAAACCCGCGACATCGGCGCCAACGACTACCACGGTGGCGACGGTCCGGTCAGCGTGACCACGCCGAAGGCTGGCAACAACCCGCTGTTCCACGCGATGGTTGAAGCCGGCGTACAAGCCGGTTACCCGCGCACCGAAGACTTGAACGGTTACCAGCAAGAAGGCTTCGGCCCGATGGACCGTACCGTCACGCCGAACGGCCGTCGTGCCAGTACCGCGCGCGGTTACCTGGACATCGCCAAGAAGCGCTCGACGCTGACCATCGTCACCCACGCCTTGACCGACAAGATTCTGTTTGAAGGCAAACGTGCGGTCGGCGTGCGTTACCTGATCGGTTCGGCAGAAGAACGAGTTGAAGCCAAGGCGCGCAAAGAAGTGCTGCTGTGCTCCGGCGCCATCGCCTCGCCGCAGATTCTGCAACGCTCCGGCGTCGGCCCGGCCGAACTGCTGAACAAGCTCGACATCCCGGTGGTCCACGACCTGCCAGGCGTCGGCGAAAACCTGCAGGATCACCTTGAGCTGTACCTGCAATACGCCTGCACCCAACCGGTTTCGCTGTACCCGTCGCTGCTCTGGTACAACCAGCCTGCGATCGGTGCCGAATGGCTGTTCAACGGCACCGGCATCGGCGCCAGCAACCAGTTCGAAGCCGGCGGTTTCATCCGTTCGCGTCCGGAATTCGAATGGCCGAACATTCAGTACCACTTCCTGCCGGTGGCGATTAACTACAACGGCAGCAACGGTGTGAAAGAGCACGGTTTCCAGGCACACATGGGTTCCATGCGTTCGCCGAGCCGTGGTCGCATCCAGGCCAAGTCGAAGGATCCGCGCGAATACCCGAGCATCCTTTTCAACTACATGGCCACCGAGCAGGACTGGCAGGAATTCCGTGACGGCATCCGCCTGACCCGTGAAATCATGCAGCAGCCGGCACTGGATCAATACCGTGGCCGCGAAATCAGCCCGGGCATCGACGTGCAAACCGATGAGCAGCTCGACAAGTTCATCCGCGAACACGCCGAAACCGCGTTCCACCCGTCCTGCTCCTGCAAAATGGGCACCGACGAGATGGCCGTGGTTGACGCCGAGGGCCGTGTGCATGGCATGCAGAGCCTGCGTGTGGTCGATGCGTCGATCATGCCGATCATCACCACCGGCAACCTCAACGCGCCAACGATCATGATCGCCGAGAAAATCGCCGACAAGATCCGTGGCCGCCAGCCATTGCCGCGCAGCACCGCCGACTACTTCGTCGCCGGCGATGCGCCAGTGCGTGGCAAGCCGATGCGTGATGTGAGCCCGACTGCGCAGTAACACCGTTACACCGCGGTGCTGCCTTCGCGGGCAAGCCTCGCTCCTACAGGTTTTGGATTGGTTCGCCTATTTGTGATCAACCCAATCCACTGTAGGAGCGAGGCTTGCCCGCGAAAGCGTTCCAACAGACGAAACATGTAGACCTGACACAAACCGGTAAACCTTCCTACACCCGCGCCGCCCTTGATCCTACCCCCCACGCAGGCCTAATCTAGCGCCACGCAAACGTTTCACCCCCCCTCGCCGTACCGATACGCCGCTACTCCATACCAAGGAGGTTCTCGAATGTTCGATTTCCACCCCCAGCTCAAGCAGCGTTTTGCTGCGTTGCGCACGGGCGCTGAATTCTTTTCGCTGCGTTATGTGCGCGAGTCCGGCCAATACCTGTCGGTGCGCAAGAACGTCGCCGAACCGCCGAGCCTGAGCCGTGACGAAGGCGCGATGCTCACCGTTCGGGTCAACGGCGTCGAAGCCTACGCGGCGACCAACGACCTCTCGCAGCAAGGCCTGCAAGCCGCACTGGAGAAAGCCGAGCAGCACGCTCGCCGACTCAAGCCGCACGCCCTGCTCGACCTCAGCGCACAAGCCGTATCGAGTGAGCGCGCCGATTACTTTTCGCCAAACTTCGACCAGCCCTTCCCGTCCCTGAACGACTGCTACCAGTTGCTCGGCGCCGAATCCGCGTCCGTGCCCAAGGACGAGCGCCTGGTGAACTGGCAAGTCAGCATCGGCCTGACCAACGTCGAGCAGATCTACCTCAGCAGCGCCGGCGCCGAACTGCGCCAGGCCCAGCGCTTCGTGTTCCCGAGCCTGGAAGTGACCGCCTACGACGGCAACGACAGCCAGACCCGCACCCTTGGCCGCGAGAACTTCGGCCAACAGGGCGGCTTCGATGTGATCAGCCGCTGCGGATTGGTCGGCGCCGGGCCGAAAATCGCCGATCAGGCGCTGCAATTGCTGCTGGCGCCGAACACCCCGCAAGGCCCGCGCGACCTGCTGTTGATGCCCGACCAGATGATGCTGCAGATCCACGAATCCATCGGCCATCCGCTGGAACTCGACCGCATCCTCGGTGATGAACGCAATTACGCCGGCACCAGCTTCGTCAAGGCTGAGGATTTCGGCAGCCTGCAATACGGCTCCAAACTGCTCAACGTGACGTTCAACCCGGACATCCCCGAGCAGCTCGCCAGCTACGGCCATGACGACGACGGCAGCGCCGCGAGCAAGCAATTCCTGATCAAGGAGGGTCTGTTATTGCGGCCACTGGGCGGCGCACTGTCGCAATTTCGCGCCGGCATGGACGGCGTCGCCAACAGCCGCGCGTGCGGCTGGAACCGTCCGCCGATCGATCGCATGGCCAACCTCAACATCGAGGCCGGCGATCAGCCGCTGGAGCAATTGATCGGCGGCATCGAGAACGGCATTTTGATGAGCACCAACCGTTCCTGGTCGATTGACGATGCGCGCAACAAATTCCAGTTCGGCTGCGAGTGGGGCCAGTTGATCGAGAACGGCGAACTCAAAGGCGTGGTGAAAAACCCCAACTACCGGGCGATTTCCGCGCACTTCTGGAAAAGCCTCAGCGCGGTCGGCGACGCCAACACCGTCAAGGTCCTCGGCACGCCGAACTGCGGCAAGGGCGAACCGAACCAGGTAATCCGCGTCGGCCACGCCTCGCCGGCGTGCGTGTTCAGCAACATTGATGTGTTTGGGGGAGATGCCTGATGAGCATTGAAAAAAGTCAGGCCGATGCGTTCAAATCGCTGGTCACCTGGCTGCGCGACGCGATTCGCGAGCCGGAACAATTCACCCTCAGCTATGCCGCCGAGTCGTCGTCCTTCGTGCGTTTCAATCACGCCAAGGTGCGTCAGGCCGGGCAGGTGCAGCAGGCGAGTGTCGGTTTCAAATTGATCAACGAAGGTCGCCACGCCGACCTGCACATCACCCTGTCCGGCGATGCCGAGGTTGACCTGCAGCGCTTGGCCGAGGGCCTGCAACAACTGCGCGAAACGTTGCCGCTGCTGCCGGCGGACCCGTACTTGCTGCTCAACCACAACGGCTGGCAGAGCAAGAATGTGCAGGACCATCCGTTGCCGGACACCGAGCAGGTGGTCGCCGAAATCACCCAGGCCGCCGAGGGTCTGGACCTGGTCGGGTTCTACGCTGCCGGGCCGATCAGTCGTGGTTTCGCCAGTTCGTCGGGCGCGTTTGGCTGGCATCAGGCCAACAGCTTCAACTTCGATTTCAGCCTGTTTCATGAAAACGGCCAGGCGCTGAAAGCCAGTTACGCCGGGCACGACTGGAGCAGCGAAGGCTTCGCCAAACGCTTCCAGCAGGCCCGCGAGCAATTGGCGTTTCTCGGTCGGCCATCGCGCACTCTGGCGCCGGGGCAATACCGCGCTTACCTCGCCCCGGCAGCGCTGGAAGAGATCATGGGCATGCTTGGCTGGGGCGGTTTTTCCGCGCAGTCGATTGCCAGCAAGGGCAGCCCGTTGCAGAAGTTGTATGCCGGTGATCAGTCGTTCAGCCCGCTGGTGTCGCTGGACGAAAAGGTCAGCGGTTCCCTGAGCCCGGCGTTTTCCGGCGAAGGTTATCCGCGCAGTGATCTGGGGTTGATCGTCGCCGGCAAGGCTGGCGCGCAACTGGTGGGTTCGCGCAGTGCCGCCGAATACGGTTTGACCGCCAACGGTGCCGGCGGCGGTGAAATGCCAAGTGCATTGAACATGGCGGCCGGCGTGTTGCCAGAAGCAGAGATCCTCAAGCAGTTGGGCACCGGGCTGTACATCAGCAACCTGTGGTACCTGAACTACTCGGATCAACCCGCTGCACGGATGACCGGGATGACCCGGTTTGCGACGTTCTGGGTCGAGAACGGCGAGATTCAGGCGCCGGTCAGCACCATGCGTTTTGATGACAGCGCCTACAGCTTGCTTGGTTCGCAGCTCGAAGCGCTGACCGAAGAACGCGAATTGCTGCTGTCGGCGAGCACCTACAGCCAGCGCGCCACGGCATCGGCGCT
Organism: Pseudomonas sp. 43NM1; assembly: GCF_002836905.1. Lineage (NCBI taxonomy): Bacteria > Pseudomonadati > Pseudomonadota > Gammaproteobacteria > Pseudomonadales > Pseudomonadaceae > Pseudomonas > Pseudomonas sp. 43NM1. The sequence continues at coordinate 34,314 of NZ_MKGS01000164.1, forward strand.
GCTGCCCGGCGCACTGATCAAGCGATTGACCCTGACCCTGTAAACCCGCCACCCGGCCCACCGAAAACCCTGTGGCGAGGGGGCTCGCCCCCGTTGGGTTGCGAAGCAGCCCCAGATCGGCAAACGCGGTTCATCGGCCAAACCGCGTTTGCTGGATTTACGACTGCTTCGCAACCCAACGGGGCGGTGCGACGTTTCGCCAAGCCCCCTCGCCACAGGTTCACCGGTAGCTGCTGGATTTTTGTTCGAATCAAATGAGGTCCCATGCCCAACCGCCCGCCTCTTGACGCTGTCACCGCCCGCTGGCTGCCGTGGGTTGTGGCGATTGCTTTCTTCATGCAGTCGCTCGACGGCACCATCCTCAACACCGCGCTGCCGGCGATGGCGCTGGACCTGGCGGAAAACCCGCTGCGCATGCAAGGCGTGATCATCGCCTACATGCTCACCGTCGCGTTGCTGATCCCCGCCTCAGGCTGGATCGCCGACCGCTTCGGCACCAAGAAAATCTTCTTCGGCGCGATCCTGCTGTTCAGCATCGGCTCACTGCTTTGCGCGTTGTCGAGCACCCTGAGCATGTTGATCGGCGCGCGCATCATTCAGGGCCTCGGCGGCGCGCTGATGTTGCCGGTCGGGCGCCTCGTAGTCCTCAGAGCCTACCCGCGCTCGGAACTGGTGCGGATCATGGGTTTCATCACCATCCCCGGCCTGCTCGGCCCGCTGATCGGCCCGACCATGGGCGGCTGGATGGTCGAGTACCTGACCTGGCACTGGATCTTCCTGATCAACCTGCCGGTCGGCGCCATCGGCTGCTACGCGGTGTGGAAGTTCATCCCCGACCTGCGCGGCAGCGAACGCACACGCTTCGACAGCCTGGGCTTTTTGCTGTTTGGCGCGGCGATGGTGCTGATCACCATTGCCATGGAAGGCCTCGGCGAATTGCACCTGCCGCACCTGCGCGTGATGTTGCTGCTGTTCGGCGGCATGGCGTGTCTGGCGGCTTATTGGCTGCGCGCCGGGCACATCGATAATCCGCTGTTCGCGCCGTCGCTGTTCAGGACCCGCACATTCGCCGTGGGCATTCTCGGCAACCTGTTCGCGCGCCTCGGCAGCGGCGCCTTGCCGTTTCTGGTGCCCTTGCTGCTGCAAGTGGCGCTGGGTTATTCGCCGTCGCAGGCCGGCATGAGCATGCTGCCGCTGGCCGCTGCGGCGATGGTCGCCAAGTCGGTCGCGCGGCCGCTGATCGAACGCTTCGGCTACCGCATCATCCTCACCGGCAACACCGTGGCGCTGGGCCTGATGCTCGCGAGCATGGGCCTGGTCAGCGAGCAGACGCCGTACTGGTTGCTGCTGGGAATGCTGGGGATTCTCGGCGCGATCAACTCGCTGCAATTCACCGCGATGAACACCGTGACTCTGATCGACCTCGATGACGCCAGCGCCAGCAGCGGCAACAGTTTGCTCTCGGTGGTCGCGCAACTGTCGCTGAGCCTCGGCGTCGCGTGCGCCGGGGCGCTGCTCGGTGGTTTCACCGCCGAAGTCGGCAACGATGGCGTCGACACCGTGCTCGGTGCGTTCCAGCTGACTTTTGTAACAGTCGGGATCATGGCCATGCTGGCCGCGACAATCTTCTCGCAGCTGTCAAAGGAAGACGGGCGCCGGGCAATCAGCCGCCAACCCGACATCGACCACTAACCCTGTAGCAGCTGCCGAGGCACGAGGCTGCGTTGGGCTGCGAAGCGGCCCCCCTAGGGCGGTCCTGCGGACACGCAACGCAGCCTCGTGCCTCGGCAGCTGCTACAACGTGCTTCTCGTCCAGAACTTGCAGGTGCAGCGCGCAGGCCTGATACACTGCGCGACATTTTGTTTTGCAGGCCCGTCCCGTGACCACCATCGCCACCGCTTTTAATACTTTGCCGCTGTCCGCCGCCATGCTGGCTAACCTCGACTCCCTCGGTTATGCGCAGATGACGCCGATCCAGGCGCAAAGCTTGCCGGTGATCCTCAAAGGGATGGACCTGATCGCCCAAGCCAAGACCGGCAGCGGCAAGACGGCTGCTTTCGGCATCGGCTTGCTGAACCCGATCAATCCGCGCTTCTTCGGTTGCCAGGCACTGATCATCTGCCCGACCCGCGAGCTGGCGGACCAGGTGGCCAAGGAAATCCGTCGTCTGGCCCGTGCCGAAGACAACATCAAGGTCCTGACCCTGTGCGGCGGCGTGTCCCTCGGCCCGCAGATCGGCTCGCTGGAGCACGGCGCGCACATCATCGTCGGCACGCCGGGGCGGATTCAGCAACATTTGCGCAAAGGTTCGCTGGTCCTGCATGGCCTCAACACGCTGATCCTCGACGAAGCGGATCGCATGCTCGACATGGGTTTCTACGATTCCATCGAAGAAATCATCGCGCAGACCCCGGAGCGCCGTCAGACCCTGTTGTTCTCCGCGACTTACCCGACCGGCATCAAGCAATTGGCCGCGAAGTTCATGCGCAACCCGCAGATCGTCAAGGCCGAGGCGTTCCACGACGACACGCAGATCGAGCAGCGGTTTTACGAAATCTCCCCGGAAGAACGCATGAGCGCCGTGACCAAGGTGCTTGGCCACTTCCGTCCGGCGTCCACCGTGGCTTTCTGCTTCACCAAGCAGCAGGTTCAGGAAACCGTTGATCACCTGACCTCCAAAGGCATTTCCGCCGTCGGCCTGCACGGCGATCTGGAACAGCGTGATCGCGACCAGGTATTGGCGATGTTCGCTAACCGCAGTACTTCGGTGCTGGTTGCCACCGACGTCGCCGCGCGCGGTCTGGACATCGATGCGCTGGACATGGTGATCAACGTCGAGCTGGCGCGTGATTCGGAAATCCACATTCACCGTGTGGGCCGTACTGGCCGCGCCGGTGAGAAAGGCATTGCGATCAGCCTGGTTGCGCCGTCCGAAGCCATCCGCGCCCAAGCCATCGAGAAACTGCAGCAGTCGCCGTTGAACTGGGATCAGATCGACAACCTCACCTCCCAGGGCGGCGGTCCGCTGCTGCCGGTGATGAGCACGCTGTGCATCGGCGCCGGGCGCAAAGACAAAGTGCGTCCGGGCGACATCCTTGGCGCCCTGACCGGCGATGCCGGGATTCCAGGCGCGCAGGTGGGCAAGATTGCGATCTTCGATTTCCAGGCGTTTGTGGCGGTCGAACGCGGGATTGCCAAACAAGCCCTGCAACGCCTGAACGACGGCAAAATCAAAGGCCGTTCGTTGCGCGTACGCATTTTGTAAGAACACCACCGCCCCCCCTGTAGGAGCGAGGCTTGCCCGCGAAGCTTTTGGCGGCCTCACGGTCCCCTTCGCGGGCAAGCCTCGCTCCTACAAGGTCCGGGCTAGCTTTGAGATCTGTGTGAGGACACCGTTTTGCGCTCTACCGAAGTCGTGATCATTGGCGCTGGCGCCGCCGGGTTGATGTGTGCGCTGACCGCCGCCGGGCGCGGGCGCAAAGTGATGTTGCTCGACCACGCCAACAAGGCCGGCAAGAAAATCCTCATGTCGGGCGGTGGCCGCTGCAATTTCACCAACATGTACACCGAGCCGGGCAATTTCCTCTCGCAGAACGAACACTTCTGCAAATCCGCCCTCGCCCGCTACACCCAGTGGGATTTCATCGGCATGGTCGCCAAGCATGGCGTGCCGTACCACGAGAAAAAACTCGGCCAGTTGTTCTGCGATAACAAATCCAGCGACATCCTCGAAATGCTCCTCAACGAATGCGATCAGGTCGGCGTCAGCCTGCACCTCGACACCTCGATCTCGACCATCGAGAAAACCGCAAGCGGTTACTTGCTGGACACCACGCTCGGCCAGTTGAGCTGCGAATCGCTGGTGATCGCCACCGGCGGTTTGTCGATCCCGACACTCGGCGCCAGCGGTTTCGGCTACCAGGTCGCCAGGCAATTCGGCCACGAATTGCTGCCAACCCGCGCCGGACTGGTGCCGTTCACCATCACCGATCAGCTCAAAGAGCTTTGCACCGAGCTGTCCGGCACCTCGGTGGATTGTCTGGTGAGCTGCAACGAGCAGAGCTTCCGCGAGAACATTCTGTTCACCCATCGCGGCCTCAGCGGCCCGGCGATTTTGCAGATTTCGTCATTCTGGGAATCCGGCGACACGGTTGAAATCAACCTGATGCCGGACCACGACGCGCCGAGCTGGCTGCAACAGCAGCAAGCCGAACGGCCGAACAGCGAGTTGAAAACCCTGCTGGGGGAAATCTTCACCAAGAAGATGGCCAACCTGCTGGCGGACAGCTGGTTCGTTTCCAAACCGATGAAGCAGTACACCCACGCCGAAATCGCCGACATCGCGGAAAAACTCGCGAGCTGGAAAGTCGTGCCGGCCGGCACCGAGGGTTATCGCACGGCGGAAGTGACGCTGGGCGGGGTCGATACGCACGAAGTGTCGTCGAAAACCATGGAATCGCTGAAAAGCCCCGGTTTGTACTTCATCGGCGAAGTGCTGGACGTCACCGGCCACCTCGGCGGCTTCAACTTCCAATGGGCCTGGGCCTCCGGCTACGCTGCCGCGCAGTACGTCTGATACCACCCACACCAGATTGTCGGCGGATCGAAATTCCGCTGAACAACACTGGCCCGTGTAGGAGTGAGCCTGCTCGCGATAGCGCCGGGTCAGGCAAATAATTTCTGACTGACACGCCCTCATCGCGAGCAGGCTCACTCCCACATTGGATTGTCGGCGGATCGAAACTCTGCCAATCAACACACCACCCCTGTAGGAGTGAGCCTGCTCGCGATAGCGCCGGGTCAGGCAAATAATTTCTGACTGACACGCCCTCATCGCGAGCAGGCTCACTC
>NZ_MKGS01000165.1:0-38026 GCF_002836905.1 Pseudomonas sp. 43NM1
CTCGTTAGCGGGAGGCGAATTCTACAGCGTTACTCGCTGCTGTCAACCCCTCTTTTTCAACCCCCTTTCGCGCTTCGATGAACCGAAGCAACTCACCGCCGAAACCTGCGTAACTCATTGTTTACCAAGGAGTTTTCCGTTTCGACTGCGCCGGAAGTGGGGCGAATTATAGACTTCCAGATTCTGCCGTCAAGCGCTGATTTCGCTTTTCTATCAATAACTTGCGAAAACCCCGAAAACGCGCCAATTCCCTCTATATAGAAGCCCTTCTATATAGAAGCAATCCTCATAGCACCCCCGCTTCCTTAAAAGCAGCCGCCGCCCCAGCACTCAAACCCAACACCCGCTGCAGCACGTCCAGCGTGTGCTCACCCAGCAGAGGCGGTGCATTACGGTATTCAACCGGGGTCTCGGACATACGAATCGGGCTCGCTACTTGCGGCACCATTCCGGCCAGCGCATGTGGCAGCTCGATAGCCAATCCGCGCGCCTGCACCTGCGGATCGGCAAACACCTGCGCCAGATCGTTGATCGGCCCACACGGCACGCCTGCCTGCTCCAGTTGCAGCACCCATTCAGCGGTCGTCTTGAACACCGTCGCCTGGCGGATCAGCGGAATCAGCACTGCACGGTTAGCCACACGCAGCTTATTGGTGGCGAAGCGCGGATCGTCCGCCCACTGCGGCTGGCCCGCCACCTCGGCGAATTTGCGGAATTGCCCGTCATTACCCACGGTGAGGATGAAGTCGCCGTCCGCTGTAGGAAAATCCTGATACGGCACGATATTCGGATGCGCATTACCCAGACGTTTAGGCGCATTGCCCGTTGTCAGGTAGTTCATCGCCTGATTCGCCAGGCAAGCCACCTGAACATCCAGCAACGCCATATCGATGTGCTGACCGCCGCCGTCATGATCGCGATGCGCGAGTGCAGCCAGAATCGCCACCGTCGAGTACAGCCCAGTGAGAATATCCGTCAGCGCAACACCGACCTTCACCGGCCCCGCGCCCTCATCGCCTTCAGGTCGCCCGGTCAGGCTCATCAAGCCGCCCAAGCCCTGAATCATGAAGTCATAACCCGCGCGCTTGGCATACGGGCCGGTCTGCCCGAACCCGGTGATCGAGCAATAGATCAGATTCGGATTGATCGCCCTGAGCGACTCGTAGTCCAGCCCATACGCCGCCAGGCCACCGACCTTGAAGTTCTCGATCAGAATGTCTGACTTCGCCGCCAGCTCACGCACCAACTTCTGCCCTTCAGGACGAGTGAAATCGATGGTTACCGATTGTTTGTTGCGATTGGCCGACAAGTAATAGGCGGCCTCGCTGGTGTTCTCGCCATAGGCGTCTTTCAGAAACGGTGGCCCCCAGGCGCGCGTGTCGTCGCCATTGCCCGGGCGCTCGACCTTGATTACTTCGGCGCCAAGGTCGGCAAGGATCTGCCCGGACCACGGCCCGGCCAGCACCCGCGATAAATCCAGTACCCGTAGATGCGAAAGGGCGCCCATGGCCGTTCTCCTGTTAGTAGAACGCCTGGATGCCGGTCTGCGCGCGACCAAGGATCAGCGCGTGCACGTCGTGCGTACCTTCGTAGGTATTCACCACTTCCAGATTGACCAGGTGACGAGCGACGCCGAATTCATCGGAGATGCCGTTACCGCCCAGCATGTCGCGAGCCATGCGCGCGATGTCCAGGGACTTGCCGCAGGAGTTGCGTTTCATCATCGAAGTGATTTCGACCGCCGCGGTGCCCTCATCCTTCATGCGGCCGAGACGCAGGCAGCCTTGCAGCGCCATGGTGATTTCGGTCTGCATGTCGGCCAGTTTCTTCTGGATCAGTTGAGTGGCGGCGAGTGGCCGACCGAACTGTTGACGATCCAATGTGTATTGGCGAGCGGTGTGCCAGCAGAATTCGGCAGCACCCAGTGCGCCCCACGAGATGCCATAACGCGCGGAATTGAGGCACGTGAACGGGCCTTTCAGACCGCGCACATCCGGGAAGATGTTCTCTTCAGGGACAAACACGTTGTCCATGACGATTTCGCCAGTGATCGATGCGCGCAAACCAACCTTGCCGTGAATCGCCGGAGCGCTCAGGCCTTTCCAGCCTTTCTCCAACACGAAACCACGGATATCGCCGGCATCGTCCTTGCCCCAGACCACGAACACATCGGCAATCGGGCTGTTGGTGATCCACATTTTGCTGCCGGTCAGGCTGTAGCCGCCGTCGACTTTGCGCGCGCGAGTAATCATCGCGCCCGGGTCGGAACCGTGGTTGGGTTCTGTCAGACCGAAGCAACCGATCCACTCGCCGGAAGCCAGTTTCGGCAGATACTTCTGTTTTTGCGCTTCGGTGCCGAATTCGTTGATGGGCACCATGACCAGCGAGGATTGCACGCTCATCATCGAGCGATAACCGGAGTCGACGCGCTCGACTTCACGGGCAATCAAGCCGTAGCTGACGTAGTTCAGGCCGCTGCCACCGTATTCCTCGGGAATGGTCGCGCCCAGCAGGCCCACGTCACCCATCTCGCGGAAGATCGCGATGTCGGTCTTTTCATGGCGGAAAGCTTCGAGCACACGCGGCGCGAGCTTCTGCTGAGCGAATTGCTCGGCGGTGTCGCGAATCATGCGCTCTTCTTCGGTGAGCTGTTGATCCAGCAGCAGTGGATCGATCCAGTTGAAGCTAGCTTTACCGGCCATGAGTGAGTCCTCTCGAATCGGGTCAAATAACGTGGACTGATCCTAGGCCCGGCTCAGCAATCCGGCAAACGAGGATTTTGCATACTGTTGTGCTAATTTCTCACTCCGAAACATCGCGAAAGCTCATTAATGCGATGTATGAGTGAGGTTCAGGTACATGCGCAGGAAAATCCCCAGCACCACGGCGCTGATCAGCTTCGAAGCGGCCGCACGCCACGAGAGTTTTACCAAGGCTGCGCAGGAACTTTCCCTCACCCAAGGGGCGATTTGCCGACAGATCGCCAGCCTTGAGGACTTCCTCAGCGTCGAACTGTTCCGACGCTCGCGGCGCGGGGTAAAACTGACCGAAGCGGGACTTTCCTACAGCCGCCGCGTCGCCACGCAACTGGATGCCGTGGAGCGCGACACCTTGTCGGTCATGGGCCAGCAAGGCGCCAACGTTATCGAGTTGGCGGTAGTGCCAACCTTCGGCACTCAATGGCTGCTGCCACGGCTCAAGGATTTTCAGCAGCAACACCCGGAAGTGACGGTCAATCTGACCAACCGCACCCGGCCGTTCCTGTTCGCCGACACTGAGTTCGACGCGGCGATTTATTTCGGCGATGCCGATTGGTCGGGTACTGAATCCCACAGGCTGATGGGCGAAAATCCGATGCCGGTGTGCAGCCCCGCCCTACTGGGGAAGAAGACTCTTCTGACACCCAGCGAAATCGCCGAACTGCCATTGCTGCAACAAACCACCCGGCCCTACGCCTGGCGCCAGTGGTTCAACTCGCAAAACCTCAACATCCCCCGCGACATGACAGGTCCGCGTTACGAGCTATTCTCCATGCTTGCGCAAGCGGCCATGCATGACATGGGCATCGCGCTGATTCCGCCATTCCTGATTCAGCGTGAGCTGGCCGAGAAACGCCTGGTGATTGCCAACCCGCAGGCACTGTCGAGCATCAAGGCGTATTACCTGATGATTCCCGAGCGAAAGGTCGAATCCGCTTCTTTAAGGGCCTTTCGCGACTGGCTGGTAAATCAGGCACACGGCTACAGCCTCGAAGGATAAAGGCTGTCGCCGATTAGCTGACCCCGTAGTCAGCAAAATCAAAACCCTACAGATATAAGTATTTGTCGCATATTCATAGACTGTACTTACAAGCAGTACAAACGTCCCACAAGCGCCTGTGGACGTGGCTTTCAGCCTCTATTGGCCAGCGATGTCAGCTCATTCACCGCGCCGATGTGTAAATTCTTCAATTTCGACCAGAATCCTTGCAGGGCACAGCCTGCAAGGGATTGCGCCGGTTAGTTGCGACATTCGGTCACGGGGTGACTTGTAGTTAATTTTCCGTCACCCGTCATAATCCCTTGATGGGCACAAAGTTCGCCTGCAAAATGCCGCGCCCCGCCCTGATTTGGCGGGATCGTGCTGATCGGCCGCCCCAGTCGCACCATCCGAAGTGCCTGGGTTTACTCAATAAGATCACGCAGGAGATTTGACGTGCACATTGGTGTTCCTCTCGAAACCCAAACGGGTGAAACACGGGTTGCTGCAACCCCGGAAACCATCAAGAAACTGATCGGCCAGGGTCATAAGGTCACTGTGCAGAGCGGCGCCGGCGTTAGAGCCAGTGTTGTCGACAGTGCTTATGAAGCGGCAGGCGCAACCATTGGCAGCGCCAACGATGCGTTTGGTGCCGAGCTGATTCTCAAGGTGGTCGCCCCCAGCGACAGCGAGCTGGCGCTGATCAAGAGCGGCACCGTTGTGGTGGGCATGCTCAATCCGTTCAGCAATGAAACCATCGCCAAACTGGCTGAATGCGGAATCACCGCGTTTGCTCTGGAAGCCGCGCCGCGCACCTCCCGCGCACAAAGTCTGGATGTGCTGTCGTCGCAAGCGAACATCGCCGGTTACAAAGCCGTGTTGCTCGCCGCGCACCACTATCCGCGCTTCATGCCGATGCTGATGACTGCTGCGGGCACCGTGAAAGCGGCGCGCGTGCTGATTCTCGGCGCCGGTGTTGCCGGTTTGCAGGCAATCGCTACAGCGAAACGCCTGGGTGCGGTGATCGAAGCGTCGGACGTGCGTCCGGCCGTGAAGGAGCAGATCGAATCCCTCGGCGCCAAGTTCGTCGACGTGCCTTACGAGACCGATGAAGAGCGCGAATGCGCGGTCGGTGTCGGCGGTTATGCACGGCCGATGCCGGCGAGCTGGATGCAGCGCCAGGCCCTGGCCGTGCATGAACGCGCGAAGCAGGCTGACATCGTCATCACCACCGCGCTGATCCCCGGCCGCAAGGCGCCGACGCTGCTGAGCGCGGACACCGTGGCGCAGATGAAACCCGGTTCAGTGGTGATCGACCTTGCCGCGGCTCAGGGCGGCAACTGCCCGCTGACCGTGGCCGATCAGGTGGTCGTCGAAAATGGCGTGACCATTTGCGGCCCGACCAACCTCGCCGGTGAAGTCGCGGCAGATGCTTCGGCGCTGTACGCCCGTAACTTGCTGGACTTCCTCAAGCTGGTTTTCAACAAGGAAGGCCAGTTTGAAGTGAACCTCGAAGACGACATCGTCGCTGCGTGCCTGATGTGCCGCGACGGCCAAGTCATCCGCAAAAACGCCTAAGCAGGGATTCAGACGATGGAAGAGCTTATCTCCCCCGGTATCTACAACCTGATCATCTTCGTGCTGGCGATTTATGTCGGTTATCACGTGGTCTGGAACGTTACACCTGCGCTGCATACGCCACTGATGGCGGTGACCAATGCCATTTCGGCGATCGTCATCGTCGGCGCCATGCTGGCCGCCGCTTTGACCGTGACGCCACTGGGCAAAACCATGGGCACCCTGGCGGTGGCGCTGGCGGCGGTCAACGTCTTCGGTGGCTTCCTGGTCACCCGCAGAATGCTTGAGATGTTCAAGAAAAAAGCCCCGAAAGTCGTAAAAGAAGAGGCGCCCAAGTAATGAGCATGAACCTTGTCACGACGCTCTACTTGATCGCGTCGATCTGCTTTATCCAGGCCCTCAAAGGCCTGTCGCACCCGACTACCTCGCGGCGCGGCAACGTCTACGGCATGCTCGGCATGGCGCTGGCGATCCTCACCACCGTCGGCCTCATCTATAAGCTCGGCGCGGAGCTGGCTACGGCCGGCATCGGTTATGTCATCGTCGGTTTGCTGGTCGGCGGCACCGCCGGCTCGATCATGGCCAAGCGCGTTGAAATGACCAAAATGCCGGAACTGGTCGCTTTCATGCACAGCATGATCGGCATGGCTGCGGTGTTCATCGCCATTGCTGCGGTCGTCGAGCCGCAATCGCTGGGCATCGTCAAACAGTTGGGCGACGCGATTCCGGCGGGCAACCGTCTGGAGCTGTTCCTCGGCGCAGCCATCGGTGCGATCACCTTCTCCGGTTCGGTCATCGCTTTCGGCAAGCTCTCGGGCAAGTACAAGTTTCGTCTGTTCCAGGGCGCGCCCGTACAGTTCGGCGGTCAGCACAAACTGAACCTGGTGCTGGGCCTGGCGACATTGGCGCTCGGCATCACCTTCATGCTGACCGGCAACCTCAGTGCCTTCGCGCTGATGCTGGCTCTGGCGTTCGTCCTTGGCGTGCTGATCATCATCCCGATTGGCGGCGCGGACATGCCGGTCGTGGTGTCGATGCTTAATAGCTATTCCGGCTGGGCGGCGGCGGGTATCGGCTTCTCGCTGAACAACTCGATGCTGATCATCGCCGGTTCGCTGGTCGGTTCGTCCGGCGCGATCCTCTCCTACATCATGTGCAAGGCGATGAACCGTTCGTTCTTCAACGTGCTGCTCGGTGGTTTCGGCAACACCGCAGACGCGGCTGGCCCGGCGGGCTCGAAAGAAGCGCGGCCGGTGAAATCCGGTTCGGCTGATGACGCAACCTTCCTGCTGACCAACGCCGACACCGTGATCATCGTTCCGGGCTATGGCTTGGCGGTGGCACGCGCGCAGCACGCGCTGAAAGAGCTGACCGAGAAGCTGACCCACCGCGGCGTCACCGTGAAGTACGCGATCCACCCGGTTGCCGGACGGATGCCCGGCCACATGAACGTCTTGCTGGCCGAGGCCGAAGTGCCTTACGACCAAGTGTTCGAGATGGAAGACATCAACTCCGAGTTCGGCCAGGCCGACGTGGTGCTGGTGTTGGGCGCCAACGACGTGGTCAACCCGGCGGCGAAGAACGATCCGAAATCGCCGATTGCCGGCATGCCGATTCTGGAAGCGTTCAAAGCCAAGACGATCATCGTCAACAAGCGTTCGATGGCCAGCGGTTATGCCGGCCTGGACAACGAACTGTTCTACCTCGACAAAACCATGATGGTCTTCGGCGACGCGAAGAAAGTCATTGAAGACATGGTCAAAGCCGTCGAGTAAAACCTGCCTCAGCGCAACACCAAAAACCTCAGCCTTGAGTAGGCTGGGGTTTTTTTATTGCTGCCCAATTCCTCCGCGAACCCGACCAAAGGCTCTAAATCAGGGCTTGGCATTCGACCATGGTAGCGGGACGGATTTTCTTCAAATCACTAGACTGCGTACCTTGCTTTCGTTGCCCGAGATAACAATCCATGTACCGTGACCGTATTCGCTTGCCTTCGTTGTTGGATAAGGTGATGAGCGCCGCCGACGCTGCCGCTCTGATCGAGGACGGCATGACCGTCGGCATGAGCGGCTTTACCCGCGCCGGCGAAGCCAAAGCCGTGCCCCACGCATTGGCCGAACGCGCCAAGATCACTCCGTTGAAAATCACCCTGATGACCGGCGCGAGCCTGGGCAACGACCTCGACAAACAACTGACCGAGGCCGGCGTACTGTCGCGGCGCATGCCGTTCCAGGTCGACAGCACGTTGCGCAAGGCGATCAATGCCGGCGAAGTCATGTTCATCGACCAGCACCTGTCGGAAACCGTCGAGATGCTCCGCAACCAGCAACTGACGCGGCCGGATATCGCGGTGATTGAAGCCGTGGCGATCACCGAGCAGGGCCATATTGTGCCGACCACGTCGGTGGGCAACTCGGCGAGTTTTGCGATCTTCGCCAAGCAGGTCATCGTCGAGATCAACATGGCGCACAACCCTAACCTCGAAGGGTTGCACGACATCTATATCCCGACTTACCGCCCGACCCGCACGCCGATTCCTCTGGTGAAAGTCGATGACCGGATTGGCAGCACCGCAATCCCGATCCCGGCGGAGAAGATCGTGGCGATCGTCATCACCAATCAATCCGACTCGCCGTCCACCGTGCTGCCACCGGACATCGATACTCAGGCGATCGCCGATCACCTGATCGATTTCTTTAAAGAAGAAGTCGCCGCCGGGCGCATGACCAACAAGCTCGGGCCGTTGCAGGCCGGGATTGGCACCATCGCCAACTCGGTGATGTGCGGCTTGATCGATTCGCCGTTCGAAGACCTGACCATGTATTCCGAAGTGTTGCAGGACTCGACATTCGACCTGATCGACGCCGGCAAGCTGAGTTTCGCCTCGGGCAGCTCGATCACCCTGTCGGCGCGGCGCAATGCCGATGTATTCGGCAACCTCGAACATTACAAAGACAAACTGGTGCTGCGCCCGCAGGAAATCTCCAATCACCCGGAAGTGGTTCGGCGCCTGGGCATTATCGGGATTAACACCGCGCTGGAATTCGACCTTTACGGCAACGTCAATTCCACCCACGTCTGCGGCACGCGGATGATGAACGGTATCGGCGGCTCGGGCGATTTCGCGCGCAACGCGCACTTGGCGATCTTTGTGACCAAGTCGATCGCCAAGGGCGGCGCGATTTCCAGCGTGGTGCCGATGGTCAGTCACGTTGACCACACCGAGCATGACGTCGACATCCTCGTCACCGAGATCGGTTTGGCTGATTTGCGCGGCTTGGCGCCGCGCGAACGGGCGCGGGCGGTGATCGACAACTGTGTGCACCCGGACTATCGCCAGGCACTGGACGACTACTTTACAGCTGCTTGCGCCATCGGCGGGCACACGCCGCACATCTTGCGCGATGCCCTGCGCTGGCACATCAACCTGGAAGAAACCGGGCGGATGCTGGTGGTCTGATACAGCTCAAGAACAGCTGACGCACACACAGTTGCGTCAGCGGGTTCTTGTCACTCACCAACCTGACAAAAACTGTACTGCTGTACCGGTCATTTCCTTAAGAATTTACCTACACTTCCCCCCGCATCAGGCGAAAATGCACCTTAACAGTGCTCACAGGTACAGTTGCCTCAATTTCGACCAGTACACCCCCTATAAACAGTTAACTGGTCTCTCACAATACAAGTGAACTGTATCTAGGGAGACTGGCCAAACGAGAGGATCATTGGCATCAGTTAAACCACTACCTAATCCCGCCACAAGCGGAAGGATGTCAACCATGGAACGTACACTCAGTTCCGAACTGTTCTTCGAAGATACCGCTGCAAAAACCCAGGCTTCCATGCCTCTTCGCGTTTTCGCCAACCTGATGTTGTGGCAGCGCCGCATTACCAGCCGCCATCAATTGGCTCGCCTGGATTCGCGTCTGCTGGCTGATGCCGGGATTAGCGAAGCACAACGCTACGAAGAGCTGAGCAAGCCGTTCTGGCGCTAAGTTAGCGTCGCTGGCTTTCCCTGAAGGGTCCATCGCCAGCAACCCGAATTGAACAAACAAGACCCGTCGTGGGAAACCACGACGGGTTTTGTCGTTTCAGGGCTTTAAAAAGCGCAGTCAGTACAGTTTCAATAATTATGATAGTGACCGGTACACTTCGACAGACTGCATCGGTGAAGCCTCACACATAACCATTTCGTCTCGCCACGCTGTTCGAATCCATACTCCCCAGCCTAATATCCCGTCAGAACGTGGCGAACGCGGCATCACTGGCGTCTGACTGTTCAGACGCTGCGTCACCTCTCAATCGGTTTCATCCACAGGAGTTACCCCCATGTCCCGTCTTCGTCTGTTGAGCGCTGCAGCCTTGTTCGCCGTTGCCGCCAGTGCGCACGCTTCGAGTTTCATCGTGACCACCGATGCCGTTGTCGGTGCACTCAAATCCAGCTCCGATGCTACCTCCGACCTTTCTTCCTCACTGCGCGACAACAAAATCGTGCGCGCCGCGCGTGACGACGCCGCCAGTTTTGTCGCGAGCAACGGCGACATTCGTGGTGTGAAACTGGAAAGCGCGTTCGACGAAATCCGCCATCAGGCGCCTCAGTTGAATGCCAGCGACGCCCAGTTGGCTCAGGCCATCCTGGCCATCTGACCTGTGTTTGCAGACGGGGCACGCAAGTCGTGTCCCGATGTTGCAGCGCTGGCTCTGGTCCGGGCATTGCGCTAGCCTTGGGACTCGCTTTCAGCTAACGAGTCTCATGCGTTTTCTTTCAAATTGCTTACTCATTCCCGGTGTTGCGCTGGCCTGCTGGACGGGTTCGGCGTACGCCTTTGATGCTTTTAATCTGTCCACCCAAGGTGTTGTTGTGAGCGGTTATGCCACCAGCATGGTGACCTCCGCGCCCTTCGACCATAAACTGCTGGTCGCCGCTCAGGATGATGCTGCGGCATTCATTGCCAGTGACGGCCAACTGCGAGGAGCACAGCTGGAATCCGCGCTGATTTATCTGCGTCGAGCCCAGCCAAAACTTCATGCCAGCGACCTTGAACTGGCGCAGGCAATTCTCGTCCAATAGTTATCTTTGTTCCTCCGGAGTCGTTCCATGCGTAGCCCGCTGATTGCTGCCACCCTTGGCCTGCTGTTGTTGGCCGACGTGGCCCAGGCGCACACCCTGGTAGCCACCAGTAACATCATCGTTCGTGCCTCCCAGCGCACCATCGATTTCACTTCCGATACCACCACGTCGATTCGCGATTCGAAAATCGTTCGCGAAGCGCATGACGATGCCGCCAGTTTCATCGCCAGCGACGGCGATATTCGTGGCGCGCACCTGGAAGCCGCATTCGACACCTTGCGCACCCGTGTGCCGGAAGCGCGTGACGCCAGCGATCAGGTTCTCGCCGAAGCCATCCTCGCATTGTGAGGCGGCTAAGCGCCTGGCTCCTGGCCGGGGTGGTGTTGCTGCTTGGCAACACCGCCCAGGCCAGCCTGCAATTACGCCTCAAGACCGACGGTCTGAGTCCCGCGCAACAGCAGGCCAGCCAGGCGCTGCTCGATGAAGCCATGCAGGCATTGCCGCCGCGCTTCATTGAGCAACTGGACCGGCGCATCGATGTCGGCTGGACCGACGACATGCCTGCCAACGCTTACGGCCAAGCGTCGCTGGTGTCCGAACTGGATCTGAATCGCAATCTGCTCGACAGCCTCACCGATGGCAGTGCCGCGAGCAAAAAGACTTACCGCCCACACGGCACCGTGCGCCGCGAAATGCTCGCCACGGTGGTGCATGAACTCACCCATATTTACGACCGCGCGCGCCTGTGGCCAGACGCCGAGCGCACGCTGATCCAGCGTTGCATCCAGCGCAACAACAGCTCCGGGCTGATCGGCATTCCCGACCAATGCCGTGGGCAGACCGAACGCCGCTTCACCCTCAGCGATGACCCGCGCCTGCTCGACCTCGCCGGTTGGCCGCAATACGTCGGCCGCCGTGGCGAACGTGAGCAGCACAACCGGCAGGTCGTCCGCAGCCCGGACATCTACGAAACGAGCAATCCCAAGGAGTTCGTCGCGGTCAACATGGAGTATTTCCTCCTCGACCCGAGCTACGCCTGCCGCCGTCCCGCGCTGTATCGCTATTACAAAGAGCATTTCGGCTGGGCACCCGCCGCCAAAGACACCTGCGACAAATCCTTCGCGTTCCTCAATGCCGGCAACGATTTCGCCAAAACGCCACTCGGCCACGTCGACCCCGAGCGCGTTTACGCCGTCGATTATTTGCTCGCCGAGGCTAACCAGAACTGGGTCAGCCGTTGGGGCCACAGCATGTTGCGCCTAGTGATTTGCGCGCCGGGCCGGCCACGTGGGCCGGATTGCCGACTGGACCTGGATCAGCATCTGGTGCTGTCCTACCGCGCCTTCGTCGGTGACGTGCAGTTGTCGAGTTGGGACGGTCTGGTCGGCAAATACCCTTCGCGGCTGTTTGTCTTGCCGCTCGCGCAAGTGATCGACGAATACACCAAAACCGAATTGCGCAGCCTCGCTTCGGTGCCGCTGACGCTGTCGCGCAAGGAAATCGAGGAAGTCGTGGAACACGCCGCCGAGATGCACTGGAGCTACGACGGCAACTACTTCTTCCTCTCCAACAACTGCGCGGTGGAAAGCCTGAAATTGCTCCGCAGCGGCAGCAACAACGCGCAACTCACCGGGCTCGACAGCATCATGCCCAACGGCTTACTGGAAGTGCTCAAAGGTCGCGGATTGGCTGACACCAGCGTCCTCGACGACCCGCGTGAAGCATTGCGCCTGGGATATCGTTTCGACTCGTTCCGCGATCGCTACCAAGCGATGTTTGAAGTGCTGAAGAAGAATCTGCCGATCAAGCAAGCCACGGTCGAAGACTGGTTGTCGTTATCCGCCGAAGAGCGTCGACAGTGGATCGCTCAGGCGGATTTGCGCACCAGCGCGGCGTTGCTGTTGCTGGAACAGGCGAGTTTCCGTCGGCAATTACAGTTGGCGCAGGACGAAGTGAAACAACGTTATCTCGGCGCCCGCGAGCTGCAGAACGGCGGCATGGACAAGGCCAACGCAACGTTGCAGCAGATCCTCGCCAACAGCGGCTTCCTCAGTCGTCCGGCCGAATTGCTCGGTTCCGGTGGTTATGGATTGCCGCAACCGAGCGAATCGGCGCGGCTGGAAGCGGAAAGCAGCCTGCGCCAGAAACAGCTGCAATCGCTGACCGGGGATCTGGACAAGGAAGTGCGCGCGCTGCTCGAACCAAGCCGTGCGGCGGAGATTGCCGCCAATGAGGCCAATCTGAAACAGGTTGGCGAACATTTGCGGGCATTGCATAAAGCGGCGGGCGGGTTGGAGCTACCTTAAAGCGAAATCTGCCACAGCATTTCGCCCTTGATCGTGTAGGAGCAAAGCTTGCTCGCGAACGCCACACTGCGGTGTATCGGGTACACCCCGTCATCGTTCTTCGCGGGCAAGCCTCGCTCCTACGGGATCGGTAAATCAGTTCAGCACACCGTCCAGAATTTCATAAACAATCCCCGTCCCCACCGCGATCAACACAATGTCGGTCCCGGCGCGGCGCCATTCGTAACCTTGGTAATACGGCAGCCGCGACAACGCGCGGTTGTCCAGGCGCTCGCCGTAATAGCCATGCGGCAGCGGCCGGCCGCGTTCCAGGTGAATACCCGGCGGTGGCGGCGCACCGCGCACGAAATAACCGTGATTGTCATGAATGCTCTGGCGCACCGGGCCAAAGTCCCGTGGCGGCGGGCCACCGCGACGATTGTCCGGCTGGCCACGATGATCGTCACCACGATTGTTCCCGGGCTGGTTACCGGGCTGGTTACCCGGCTGATTCCCAGGCTGGCCACCGCGATAATCGTGCTGGCCCTGCTGCGGACCGCCGCGGTCGTGATCGTCGCGCTGATCGGCGCTGGCGTGCAGCAACGGGGTCGCACTCAGCATCAGTACACCCAGGCTGGCAATCAGACGTTTCGGCATTTTCATCGGGAATTTCCTCACTGCACTTACAGCAAAAAGGGATTCAGAACGGTGTCCTGAATCCCTCGATCTTGCTGATTAGTCTGTGTCGCGAGGCGCTAATTCCTCTGTATCAGGAACTTTACCTTCAGCTGACGCGGGCCTTACGCACGCCATCGGCCAGCGCTGCGCAGAGGCTCAGGACACCGTCGATCGCCTGATCCGGCGTCGACGCATTGGCGATGTGATCGATCAATGCCGAACCCACCACCACACCGTCGGCCAGACGCGCGATCGCCGCAGCCTGCTCCGGCGTACGAATGCCGAAACCAATGCTGATCGGCAGATCGGTGTGGCGACGCAGACGCGCAACCGCTTCTTCGACATGCTCCAGCGTCGCTGCGCCAGCGCCGGTCACGCCGGCCACCGAAACGTAATAGACGAAACCCGAACTGCCATTCAAAACCGTCGGCAGACGCACATCGTCAGTGGTCGGCGTGGTCAGGCGGATGAAATCCAGCCCGGCAGCCTGCGCCGGGTCACACAGCTCGCCGTTATGCTCCGGCGGCAGATCGACCACGATCAGACCGTCAACCCCGGCCTCTTTGGCATCGCCGATAAAGCGCTCGACGCCATACATATGAATCGGGTTGAAATAACCCATCAGCACCAGCGGCGTATCGCTGTTGCCCTCGCGGAATTCGCGAACCATTTGCAGGGTTTTCGCCAGGTTCTGCTTGGCGGCCAGTGCGCGAATGTTCGCCAACTGGATCGCCGGGCCGTCGGCCATCGGATCGGTGAAGGGCATGCCCAACTCGATCACATCAGCACCAGCAGCGGGCAAGCCTTTGAGGATCGCCAGCGAAGTGTCATAGCTCGGGTCGCCGGCAGTGACGAAAGTCACCAGGGCCGCGCGGTTCTGTTCCTTGAGTTCGGCAAAACGCGTTTGCAGGCGGCTCATCAGTGTTTCTCCTGCTGGGATTGCGCTTTTTGTGACTGCTCCATGTGGTGCATCACGGTTTGCATGTCTTTGTCGCCACGGCCGGACAGGTTGACCACCATCAGGTGATCGCTTGGCAGGTTCGGTGCGCGTTTGAATACTTCGGCCAGGGCATGCGCACTTTCCAGTGCCGGAATAATCCCTTCCAGACGGCAGCATTTGTGGAACGCATCGAGGGCTTCGTCGTCGGTCACCGAGGTGTACTGGACGCGGCCGATGTCATGCAACCACGCGTGTTCAGGGCCGATGCCCGGATAGTCGAGGCCGGCGGAAATCGAGTGCGCGTCGATGATCTGGCCGTCGTCGTCCTGCAACAGGAACGTGCGGTTGCCGTGCAACACACCCGGCACGCCGCCGTTGAGGCTCGCCGCGTGCTTACCGGTTTCGATGCCGTGGCCGGCCGCTTCAACGCCGATGATCTCGACGCTGGTGTCATCCAGGAACGGGTGAAACAGGCCCATGGCATTCGAGCCACCGCCAATGCACGCCACCAGGCTGTCCGGCAGACGACCTTCCTGAGCTTGCAACTGGTCGCGGGTTTCCTTGCCGATCACCGCTTGGAAATCACGCACCATTGCCGGATAAGGATGCGGGCCAGCAACGGTGCCGATCAGGTAGAACGTGCTGTCGACGTTGGTCACCCAGTCACGCAGGGCTTCGTTCATCGCGTCTTTCAGCGTGCCGGTGCCGGCAACCACCGGAATCACTTCGGCGCCCAGCAGCTTCATGCGGAAAACGTTGGCCTGCTGACGTTCGATGTCAGTGGTGCCCATATAGATGACGCAATCGAGACCAAAACGCGCGGCCACGGTGGCGGTTGCCACGCCGTGCATGCCGGCGCCGGTTTCGGCGATGATGCGTTTTTTGCCCATGCGCCGCGCCAGCAGGATCTGGCCGATGCAGTTGTTGATCTTGTGCGCGCCGGTGTGGTTCAGCTCTTCGCGCTTCAGGTAGATTTTCGCGCCGCCGCAGAATTCGGTCAGGCGTTCCGCGTAATACAGCGGGCTTGGACGTCCGACGTAGTCGCGCTGGAAGTAGGCCAATTCCTCTTTGAACGCAGGATCTTCCTGAGCCAGCTCATACTCACGGGCCAGCTCGAGGATCAACGGCATCAGGGTTTCGGCGACATAACGGCCGCCGAACGCGCCAAACAGGCCGTTGGCGTCGGGGCCGTTGCGCAGATTAGTCTGGGTCATGGGCGCTGCTCCAAAGGAATTCGTGAAATGACAATGGCGCCCACTCTACCCCTGACGCCCTGGACTGAAAACCGATAAGATCGCCGCAACCTGTCAGGAAAACTCACAGATACCATGAGCCACGACCTTCCTCCGCTGAACGCCCTTCGCGCCTTCGAAGCGACCGCCCGCCTGAACAGCGTCAGTCAGGCCGCCGAGCAGCTGCACGTCACCCATGGCGCCGTCAGTCGGCAGCTGAAAGTGCTTGAGGAACACCTCGGCGTCAGCCTTTTCGTCAAGGAAGGTCGAGGCCTTAAACTCACAGATGCCGGCGTGCGGTTACGCGATGCC
The DNA here is from genome assembly GCF_002836905.1 of Pseudomonas sp. 43NM1. Classification (NCBI taxonomy): domain Bacteria; kingdom Pseudomonadati; phylum Pseudomonadota; class Gammaproteobacteria; order Pseudomonadales; family Pseudomonadaceae; genus Pseudomonas; species Pseudomonas sp. 43NM1. The sequence continues at coordinate 15,835 of NZ_MKGS01000165.1, forward strand.
AGCGGCGAAGCGTTCGAGCGCTTGCGCACGGTTTGCGCCGAATTGACCCAGAGCACTGCCGACGCGCCGTTCGTCCTCGGTTTATCCGGCAGCTTGCTCGCGCGCTGGTTTATTCCGCGCCTCGGCCGCCTCAACGCGGACCTGCCGGACTTGCGCCTGCACTTGTCTGCCGGTGAAGGCGACCTCGACCCTCGACGGCCGGGGCTCGACGCTTTGCTGGTATTCGCCGAGCCCCCGTGGCCCGCCGACATACAAGTTTACGAATTGGCCAGCGAGCGCATCGGCCCGGTCATGAGCCCGCGCTACGCCGGTTACGCCAATTTGCAGGACGCTGCACCAGAGGCGCTGCTGAATGAACCGCTGTTGCACACCACTTCGCGCCCGCAAGCCTGGCCGAGCTGGGCACAGCAAAGCGGCCTCGACGCCAAGGCGTTGAAGTTCGGGCAGGGCTTTGAGCATTTGTATTATTTGCTGGAAGCGGCGGTCGCCGGGCTGGGTGTCGCGATTGCCCCGGAGCCGCTGGTGGCCGAGGACTTGAAGGCCGGTCGCCTGGTTGCGCCGTGGGGTTTCAGTGAAACCCCGGCGCAACTGGCGTTGTGGCTACCTAAACGCGCCGCAGACGGGCGCGCTCGGCAATTGGCGCAGTGGCTGAAAAACGAGCTGCGCCAAGCGGATCAGTCACCGCGTTTGCACAGCAAGTAGGCTGCGAGCAGGCCCAGGGCGCCAACAGCGACACCCGCTGTAGTCCAAGGGTGTTCCTGAGCGTAATCACGAGTGGCGATCCCGGTTTCGCGGGTCTTCACTTTGACTTCTTCATAAGCATCGGCGAGCAAGTGGCGCGAGTGCTTCAGCGCGCTCTCGGCGTTGCTTTTCAATACCTTGAGAGTTTTGCGCGACTCGTCCGAAGCGTCGTCCTTCAGGCTTTCCAGCGACTTGAGAAGACTCTCGATCTCGGCTTCCATGCTTTGCAATGAGGCTTTACGTAAAGAGGTGTTGGCCATGTTGGCTCTCCTTCATTGGTGATGAGTAGCGTGTGTTGGTTGGGACTTCAGCCTTCTGAGAAAGTGCATTAATTCTGAACTTTGCTGTGGGAATAGCCGACAGAAGTAATACGAAAAATCACTGCTAGGCTGTATTTCATACCCCAAGGAGAACGCTATGACTGACCATCACACGTACAAAAAAGTCGAGCTGGTCGGCTCGTCCCCCACCAGCATCGAAGACGCCATCAACAATGCGCTGGCCGAAGCCAGCAAGAGCCTGAAACACCTCGAATGGTTTGAAGTGACCGAAACCCGCGGCCACATCGAGAACGGCAAGGCTGCGCATTTTCAAGTGACACTCAAAGTCGGGTTCAGGATTGCCAGCAGCTGAGTTTGGGCTAGTCTTCTGAACTTGCGCGCTGGCCGAGTGCCATAGGGAATGGCAAAGCGTTACATGTGCACCTGGCTAATCGCCGGGTGCCCCTATTGATCCGACCAGGGAATGCGACCGATGAAGAAGTTTATTTTGGCAGTAGGTTTGTTGAGCCTTGCCGGTACAGCGTTGGCTGCCGGCAAGCCATGTGAAGAGCTGAAAGCGGAAATCGCTGCGAAGATCGATGCCAAAGGTGCATCAAGCTACACATTGGATATCGTCGATAAGGGCACGGCGGCTGACGGCAAAGTTGTCGGCACCTGTGAAGGCGGCAGCAAGGAAATCGTCTACAAACGAGGCTGATTTCGCTTGTGTGAAATGAAAAAGCCGACTTAAAGAAGTCGGCTTTTTTCTGCGCGCGATCTGGGCCTTAGCCCTTCATTGCCTGCGCCAGCAACTCGTACGAGCGCACGCGATCGGCATGTTCGTAGAGGTCGCTGGTAAAGATCAGCTCATCAGCCTGGGTCTGCTCGACCAGCACTTCCAGCTTCGCGCGGATTTTCTCCGGGCTGCCGACCATCGCCAGACCAAGGAAATCGCCGACCGCTTCCTTCTCGTGCGGCAACCATAAGCCGTCCATGGTTTTCACCGGCGGACGTTGCACCAGGCTCTGGCCACGCATCAACGCGAGAATTCGCTGGTAGACCGAGGTCGCCAGGTAATCGGCCTGTTCGTCGGTATCCGCCGCCACCAGTGGCACGCCAAGCATCACGTAAGGTTTGTCCAACGTCGCCGACGGCTTGAAGTGATTGCGGTAGACGCGAATCGCCTCGTGCATGAAACGCGGGGCGAAATGTGAGGCGAAGGCGTAGGGCAACCCGCGCTCGCCGGCCAATTGCGCGCTGAACAGGCTGGAACCAAGCAACCACACCGGCACATTGGTGCCCGTGCCCGGCATCGCGATGATCCGTTGATCCGGCGTGCGCGGGCCGAGGTAACGCATCAATTCTGCAACATCTTGTGGAAATTCATCAGCGCTGCCGGAGCGTTCACGACGCAGCGCGCGGGCGGTCATCTGATCCGAACCGGGCGCGCGGCCCAGGCCCAAGTCGATGCGGCCGGGGTAGAGACTTTCGAGGGTGCCGAACTGTTCGGCAATGACCAACGGCGCATGATTGGGCAGCATCACCCCACCGGAGCCGACACGAATGGTCGAAGTGCCGCCCGCCAGATAACCGAGCAACACCGAGGTCGCCGAACTGGCAATGCCGTCCATGTTGTGGTGTTCGGCCACCCAGAATCGCGTGTAGCCGAACTTTTCAACGTGTTGCGCCAGGTCCAGGGAATTGCGCAGCGACTCGCCAGCGCTGCCATTTTCGCGCACCGGCACCAGATCGAGGGTCGAGTATTTGATATCGGACAGTCGTTTCATAAACCTGCTTCTCCAATGGGGTCGCAGGTTTTTCACGAACGAAAACCTGCCGAGTCTTAAAGCGTTCCCTATGCAATGAGGGCATATACCCGAGTTTCAATAGCAGCGACGAATTTGCCTACCAGATAAGCGGTTTGTTCCGACAAGATGAACTTTGCCCAGTCTTCTATCCTCAGAACCCTAGCAACCGAAAACCACGAAGGCGCGACGCTCGCGCCGGATCTTGAGGAGGCAGACATGGCTATCACGAAGAAAGCATCGGCTCATTGGGAAGGTGACCTGAAAACCGGCATCGGCTCTATTTCCACTGAAACCGGTGTACTCAGAGAAGCGCCCTACGGCTTCAAGGCCCGTTTCGAGGGCGGCAAGGGCACCAATCCGGAAGAACTGATTGGCGCAGCCCACGCAGGCTGTTTCTCCATGGCGTTCTCGATGATCCTCGGCGATGCCGGCCTGACGGCTGAAAGCATCGACACCAACGCCGAAGTGACTCTGGACCAGGTGGAAGGCGGATTCGCGATCACTGCGGTGAAGCTGATCCTCAAGGCTAAAATTCCTGGCGCGAGCCAGGCTCAGTTCGAAGAATTGAGTAACAAGGCCAAAGAAGGCTGCCCGGTTTCCAAAGTGCTGAATGCGAAAATCAGCCTGGATGCAACGCTGGTCAGCTGATCGACAAGGCTTGAGTCGGCGCTGATGGCGCCGACGCTTTCGCAAGCAGGCTCGCTACCACCCCTGGAATGCATTTCCATTGGCGGGAGCGAGCCTGTTCGCGATGGCAACTTTGCAAACGCTTGAATACCAACAGCTAAAACCCCGGTTTGTGAGCGAAGTCAGCACGCGCTCGGCAAAACTGTGGTCGAATTGGCGACAGCAGCTAAAGCGCAGCAACCTGCGCGCTGCCTCAAGGAGCTTCAACCATGAAACGTTTTGCCCTGGCGATTTTCTGCTGTTCGCTGGCGACCTCGGCCTTCGCCGAGATCAAAGATTGTGAAGAACTCAAAAATGAGATTGAAGTGAAGATCCAGGCAAGGGCCGTGCCGTCCTACACGCTGGAGATTATCACCAAGGAAGAAGCTGAAAAGCACGACATCGCCATGGTCGTCGGCAGCTGCGAGAACGGTACCAAAGCCATCATTTATCAAAAAAATGGCGATGATCAGCCTATTGGCACTCAGCCACCTGCTGGCGTTGATCAGCCCGCTGATGTTGGCCAGCCTAAGGCACGCAGTTGATCTGTCGTTCTTCGGCGACAATCTCACCCCTTGCATCGAGCAATCGCGCGCTCGGGGTAAAGGAAAGGGATCGGCCTTCAAGACGATAACGTTGGCCGGCCTCGAAATGGTCGTATTGCACGATCATGTAGCACAGCCGCTCCTGGGGATCGCTGAAAATCCCCAGCCCGCCGCCAAAGATCTCGAAGTCGAAGCGCACGATCAATTCGTGGCTGCCGGGCGTTACCTGGAAGTAGCGGCCATCGGCTAAGCGCTGTTTATCCAGGCGTTCGGCCATCAGCAGCTTGCCACCCGGCGTTGGCGTGGCAAGGTCGATCCAGGCCATTTGCGGATCGACCGCAGGCAACGGGCTCGCGCAACCGGATACAACGCCTGCAACGAGCAGCAACAAAAACCTGCGCATGATGAATTTCCCGAAGATCAGTCATTCAGCATAGCGCCGATCAAGTGCTCTGGCAGCCCGCCGGTGTGCCTTGGCCAATGACCTTCTGCTGCTGGTCGTAGAGCTTCGCCCATGGCCGGAAGCCGATATTCCCCGCCTGCAGCTGATAGCGCTGGCCGGCGTTGAATTCCTTGAATTTCACACTCAACTGACAATCGCGCCACAGCGGTTCGCTGGTCGGGCCGATATTGGTCGGCTGCACCGCGAACTGGTAACGCACCTTCAGCTCATGGCTGCCGGGCTGCACTTCAAAATAACGTCGGTCGGTGGCCGCTTTGTCGTCGACTTTCAGCGCTTGCAGCGCGGCGTCATCCTGTTTCGAATCGAGGTCGATCCAGGCTTGCGCCGGATCAGGGTCGGGCATTCCAAAACCGGCACAACCAGCCAGTGTCAGCAGGCTTGCGGTCAGCATCAACTTGCGCATAGCGGAGCTCCAGTCAAGCGGGATAGTCTTGTCGGCAGACTTCCAGGGATGTTTTTATTTTGATCAGGCCGTGTCCAAGCCTTGGGTTACTTGATCGCGTTTTGCGCGTTTTGTTTCCGGGTGTGTTGTTTTTGTTGCTCAACGGTTGCGCCAGCGTCAGCTATTACGGGCAATTGGCGTCGGGTCAGTTGCAGTTGCTGCGCGCCCGCGAGCCGGTTGCCGAGGTGGTTGCCGACCCTCAGCGTGATGGCCAATTGCACGCGCACCTGGCGCAATCGCAAAAGGCCAGAACGTTCGCCAGCGCGCATTTGCACCTGCCGGATAACCAGAGCTATCGGCTGTACGCCGATATTGGCCGGCCGTATGTGGTGTGGAATGTGTTCGCCACGGCGGAATTTTCCCTGACGCCGCACAATCATTGTTTTCCGATCGCCGGTTGCGTGGCCTATCGCGGCTATTACAGCCAAAGCGCCGCGCGAGGCGAGGCGGCCATTCAGCGTTTGCAAGGCATGGACGTGGCGATTGGCGGCGTCGAGGCGTATTCGACGCTGGGCTGGTTCAACGATCCGATCATCAGCTCGATGATGCATTGGGGCGATGAACGCCTGTCGACGCTGATCTTCCACGAACTGGCGCATCAGCAGTTTTATGTACAGGACGACACTGAATTCAATGAATCCTTCGCCACCTTCGTCGAGCAGGAAGGCACCCGCCAATGGCGCGCCAGCCGTGGTCTCGCACCCGACATCGGCGCGCAGACGCGCCAGCGCGACCAGTTCATCCAACTGATCCTCGACACCCGCACGCGCCTGGAACAGCTCTACGCCCAACCGCTGGCCGCCGAGCAGATGCGCCAACGCAAAGCTGCCGAATTCGAACGTCTACGCAGCGACTACCGCGCACTGCGCGACAGCCAATGGGCCGGAGACAAACGCTACGACGCCTGGATCAACCAACCGCTGAACAACGCACGGCTACTGCCATTCGGCCTGTACGACCAATGGGTGCCGGCTTTCGCGGCGTTATTCCGCCAGGTTGATGGCGATTGGCTGAGGTTTTACGCCGAGGTAGAGAAGTTGGGCCAGTTGCCGGTTAAAGAGCGCAAAGCGGCGTTGAGAGCGTTGGCCGGTGCGCAGATTAGCGGCGGGTGATGCGGCCTCTTCGCGGGCAAGCCTTGCTCCTACAGGGGGGATGGTGTGCACACCTCCACCCTGTAGGAGCGAGGCTTGCCCGCGAAGGCGTCCTCGACATCACAACCAAATCGCATCCCACAACGGATAATCCCCCGCCTTCGAAACCAGTCCCGCGCGTATAGGATTGCGGACGATATACCGGGCAACCGCCAACAAATCCTCTTCCTTGCGAATCGCTCGATCGTGGTAACCATGTTGCCAAACCGGGCCTTGGCGCCCTATCGAACGATTTAGCGCCACCGCAACGCGTGATTTGGTCCGAGCCATCAACGTCGGTAGTTGAGTGCTATTCAATTCAATCAGCCAATGAAAATGATCAGGCATGACAACCCAGGCTAATGACGTTGCGAATCCCTCGCGCTGTGCCGTTCTAAAGGCATCTACGACCAGGCGCCCGCAGCGGAATTCTTGAAACAGTGGCTCGCGATTCAACACCACAGCCGTCAGGAGATAGATCTGTCCGGATTCTGAATAGCGGCCGGTGCGCAATCGATTAGCGTGCTTGAGTTTGTCCGACATCGATCGTCCCTGATCGTGATTTGAATCTTGAGGCTAGGACGACACGCAGATTCTGGGCTAAAACAGTGACTCAGGATGTGTCTAGGACGGCCCCTTCGCGGGCAAGCCTCGCTCCTACAGGATTGCGATATGCGCATGCATTAACGTCCAACCCGATTGAGATAGACGCATCCACCGGCGATCACCACAAATCTGTGGGAGCAAAGCTTGCTCGCGATGGCGGTCTGACTAACCGCGCAAAAACGCTTGGTGCATCTCATCCAGCGTCTCAAAGTGATAGGCCGGGGCTTCGGCGGTGAGTTCTGCGTGGCTGCCGAAACCGTAACCAACTGCGACGGCTGCCAAGCCATTGCTGCGGGCGCCGATCAAGTCGTGTTTGCGGTCGCCGATCATCAGGGTGTTCGCCGGGTCGAGGCCTTCTTCGGCGATCAGATGGGCGATCAATTCGACTTTATTGGTCCGCGTGCCATCCAGCTCACTGCCGTAAATCACTTTGAAGTGTTTGGCGAAATCAAAATGCCGGGCGATTTCCCGGGCGAATATCCACGGTTTCGACGTCGCGATATACAACTGCCGGCCCTGCCCGATCAGGGTTTCCAGCAATGGCGTAACGCCGTCGAACACACGGTTTTCGTAGAGCCCGGTGACTTTGAAACGTTCGCGGTAAAAATTCACCGCTTGCCAGGCCTTGGCTTCGTCGAAACCGTAGAACTGCATAAACGCCTGCAACAGCGGCGGGCCGATAAAGTGTTCGAGTTTGCTCAGGTCCGGCTCGTCGATACCCAGATTGGCCAGGGCAAATTGAATCGAACGGGTAATGCCCTCTCGCGGGTCGGTGAGGGTGCCGTCGAGGTCGAATAAAACTGTTTGGTGATGCATGAAAATTCCTGGGCAGTAGCGGGTCGGTTTAATCGAGAGCGATCAGATCTGGTCGTAACCTTCGGCCAGATGCAGGTCTTTGAGCTTCACGTAGTTCGCCGCGCTGTAGGTGAAAAAGGCGTTTTCCTTGTCGGACAGTGGGCGGATTTGTTTCACCGGGCTGCCGACGTAGAGAAATCCGCTTTCCAGGCGTTTGCCCGGCGGCACCAGGCTGCCGGCGCCGATGATCACGTCGTCCTCGACCACCGCACCGTCCATGACAATGCTGCCCATGCCGATCAGAACGCGGCTGCCGATCGAGCAACCGTGCAGCATGACTTTATGCGCGATGGTCACATCGTCGCCGATCAGGCATGGAAAACCAGCGGGATTGAACGGTCCGGCGTGGGTGATGTGCAACACGCAGCCATCCTGAACACTGGTGCGCGCGCCGATGCGGATGCGGTGCATGTCGCCGCGGATCACCGTCAGCGGCCACACGGAACTGTCTGCGCCGATTTCGACGTCGCCGATGACCACCGCCGAACGGTCGACAAAAGCGCTTTTGCCCAGCAGCGGCGTGTGGTTGAGATACTTGCGAAGGGTCACGATAGGTTCTCTCTCTGTCGCTGATAGCTGCGGTGAACGTCGATTGTAATTAAGATGGCCGCATGTTTCTTCCAGCCAAGGTGCCAACCGTGAGCGTGAACAACCCTCTTTTGCAGTCCTACGACCTGCCGCCGTTCTCGGCAATTCGTGCCGAACACGTGCAACCGGCCATTGAACAGATCCTGGCTGACAACCGCGCCGCCATTATCGAGATCCTCAAAACCCAGGGCAAACAACCGACCTGGGCCGGCCTGGTGCTGGCGATGGACGAACTCAATGACCGCCTCGGCGCAGCCTGGAGCCCGGTCAGCCACCTGAATGCCGTGTGCAACAGCGCCGAATTGCGCGAAGCCTTCGAATCCTGCTTGCCAGCCCTGAGCGCCTACTCCACCGAGCTGGGCCAGAACCGCGAATTGTTCCAGGCCTTCGAAGCGCTGGCCAACAGCCCCGAAGCCGCCGGTTTCGATGTGGCGCAGAAAACTGTCCTCGAACACGCCCTGCGCGACTTCCGTTTGTCGGGTATCGACTTGCCGGAAGCCGAGCAAAAGCGCTACGCCGAAGTGCAAAGCAAGCTGTCGGAACTGGGCAGCCGCTTCTCCAACCAACTGCTCGACGCCACGCAAGCCTGGACCAAACACGTCACCGACGAAGCCACCCTCGCCGGCCTGACCGATTCGGCCAAGGCGCAAATGGCCGCCGCCGCGCAGGCCAAAGGCCTTGAAGGCTTCCTGATCACCCTGGAATTCCCCAGCTATTACGCGGTGATGACCTACGCCCACGACCGCGCCCTGCGCGAAGAAGTCTACGCCGCCTACTGCACCCGCGCGTCGGACCAAGGCCCGAATGCCGGCCAGAACGACAACGGCCCGGTGATGGAAGAAATCCTCGACCTGCGTCAGGAATTGGCCAGGTTGCTCGGTTTCGCCAGTTTCTCGGAACTGAGTCTTGCCACCAAAATGGCCGAATCCAGCGACCAGGTCCTGAGCTTCCTGCGTGACCTGGCCAAGCGCAGCAAGCCGTTCGCTGCGCAGGATCTGCAACAACTCAAGGCTTACGCCGCCGAACAGGGCTGCCCGGACCTGCAAAGTTGGGACAGCGGTTTCTACGGTGAAAAACTTCGCGAACAACGTTACAGCGTTGCCCAGGAAGCCCTTCGCGCGTACTTCCCGATCGACAAAGTGCTCGGCGGCTTGTTTGCCATCGTCCAGCGCCTGTACGGCATCGAAATCGCCGAGCAGCAAGGCTTCGACACCTGGCACCCGGACGTGCGCCTGTTCGAAATCAAGGAAAACGGCCAGCACGTCGGCCGCTTCTTCTTCGACCTCTACGCGCGCGCCAACAAGCGCGGCGGCGCCTGGATGGACGGCGCTCGCGACCGTCGTCGCACGGTTGACGGCGTGTTGCAGAGCCCGGTGGCCAATCTGGTGTGCAACTTCACCCCGGCCGACAGCGGCAAACCTGCGCTGCTGACCCACGATGAAGTGACCACGCTGTTCCACGAATTCGGTCACGGTTTGCATCACCTGCTGACCCGCGTCGAGCACGCTGGCGTGTCCGGCATCAACGGTGTGGCGTGGGACGCGGTCGAGTTGCCAAGCCAGTTCATGGAAAACTGGTGCTGGGAGCCGGAAGGCCTGGCGCTGATCTCCGGTCACTACGAAACCGGCGAACCGCTGCCGCAAGACCTGCTGGGCAAAATGCTCGCGGCGAAGAACTTCCAGTCCGGCCTGATGATGGTCCGCCAGCTCGAATTCTCGCTGTTCGACTTCGAATTGCACGCCACCCACGGCGACGGCCGCAGTGTGCTGCAAGTGCTCGAAGGCGTGCGCGACGAAGTCTCGGTGATGCGTCCGCCGGCCTACAACCGCTTCCCGAACAGCTTTGCGCACATCTTCGCCGGCGGCTACGCGGCGGGTTATTACAGCTACAAGTGGGCGGAAGTGCTGTCCGCAGACGCCTTCTCGAAGTTTGAAGAAGACGGCGTGCTCAATGCTGAAACCGGGCGCGCCTTTCGCGAGGCGATCCTGGCGCGCGGCGGTTCGCAGGCGCCGATGGTGCTGTTCGTCGACTTCCGTGGCCGGGCGCCATCAATTGACGCACTCTTGCGTCACAGCGGCCTGAGTGAGGACGCGGCAGCATGAGTGACGGGCCTGTGATCACCAAGAAGCGCTTTATCGCCGGGGCGGTCTGCCCGGCGTGCAGCGAGCCGGACAAATTGATGATGTGGAACGAAGACGAGGTCCCGCATCGCGAATGCGTGGCTTGCGGTTATTCCGACACGCTCAATGAGCAAGGCCTGTCGGTGCCCAAGGAATTGGGCACGCGGGTCAACGTTTCGGCGCTGAAAGTGCCGGACGCCAAGGTTCAGGCAGTGCAATTCTTCCCGAACCCGAAGCTCAAGAAAAAGCCCGACGAGCAGCACTGAGTCATCCCCCACCTTGCACACCGGAACGGGTGCAAGGTGGTATCTGTTTACCACCTCTGCCCTGCGCTTCCTTTTTAAGCTGAGCCGATTGAATCGCTCATCAAGGAAGATGCCATGCCTGATATCAATCCGTTATTGCAGCGCTGGGACCTGCCGCCCTGGTCGTCCATTCGCGCTGAACATCTGATCCCCGCCGTCGAAAAAATCATTGCTGACAACCGTCAGGTCCTCGCCGACGTCATCGCCACGCAATCCGCCGTCCCGACCTGGGACGATCTGGTGCTGGCCGTGGCTGAAACCGATGCGCGGCTGGATGAAGTGATGGCCATCATCGCCACCCTCGACACCGTGCAGCACGAAGGCGATGCATGGCGTCGGGCGAGCGCCGTGTGTGCCGAGGCGCAGAACCGTTACCTGGCGGATAAATCGAGCAATCTGGCGTTGTACCGCGCGTATCAAACGCTGGCGCAAAGCGCGATTGCGGTGAATTTCGACGCACCGCGCAAAGCGGTGCTGGAGAAAATCCTCCGCGAGTTTCGCTTGTCGGGGATCGAGTTGTCCGCTGAACAGCAGGGCAACCTGGCGAAGCTCAATCACGACATCGGCCTGCTGCAAAGTCTGTTTCTGAACAACCTCGACAACGCCAACGCGGCGTGGAGCAAGCGCATCGATGACGCCGAACACCTCAAAGGATTGAACCAGGCCGCTCAGGATCGCCTCGCCGAGAATGCGCGGCAGGCCGGCCACTCAGGTTGGCTGTTGCCGCTGGACCGCGCCACGTGTCATCAAGTGCTGACTTATGCCGAGAACCGCGCCCTGCGCGAAGAGTATTTCGCTGCGTATTTCACCCGCGCCTCCGATCAAGGCCCGCACGCCGGGCAGTTCGACAATGAACCAGTGCTGGCCCTGTTGCTGGCTCAGCGGCATCGCAAAGCGCTGCTGCTCGGCTATGAAAACTTCGCGCAATTGAGTCTGGCCAATCGCATGGCCGATTCGACCGAGCGCGTCAGCGCTTTTCTGCGCCAGCAAGTGGCGCTGGAAACGCCGCATTTCGAAGCCGATGCACGGGCGATAGCGACCCTTGCCGCCGAGTTCGGATTGGCCGATGTGCAGGCCTGGGATCACTTGTTTCTTGCCGAGAAACTGCGCCAACGCAATCTCGGAACAGCGCTGAAAAACCTGCGCAGCTATTTTCCGTTCGACGGCACCCTGCGCCGACTGTGCCTGTTCAGCGAACGCATGTTCGGCATTCAAATCGTCGAGCAAAACCTGTTCGAGCGCTGGCACGACGAGGTTCGATTGTTTGAGGTCAGTGAGCACGGCCAAGTGATCGGGCACATTTATCTTGATCCCTACCATCGCCAGCCCGCGCCGGATTTTGCCTGGACCGCCACCCCGCGCAATCGTCGAATCGACGCCGAAGGTCGACAGACGTTGCCGATCGCGATTCTTCACGCCAACTTCGCCAACTTCGCCGCGGTCGCCGAAGGTCAACCGCGCTTGCTGAATCATCTGGACCTGCGGGTGTTGTTCCACGAATTCGGGCATTGCCTGCACCAAGTGCTGACCCGTTCGACGCACTACAACCTGTCAGGAGTGAGCGAACTCGGGCGCGATACGGCGGAGTTTGCCGGGCAATTCTTTGAGCTGTGGTGCCAGTCCCCGGCGTTTCTGCTGTGGCTGGCGGCCCACCATCAAACCGGTGAGCGCCTGAGCGAAGCGCGGGTCAACGCGGCGATGAGCGCCATTCAGAAACACAGCAGTTGGGACACCGCGTACTTGTTGCTGAGCGCTTCTTTCGATTTCGAGTTGCACTGTTGCCAGGGCGACGGGCGCAGCGCGCAGCAGGTTTTCGCCGACGTGCAGCGCCGCTTGCCGCACTTGAAAATGCCGGCCTACGCACGCTTCGCCAACGGTTTCGACTACCTGGCCACCGGGTACGAAGCGTCGGTTTACGCCTATAAATGGTCGGGCGTGCTGGCCAGCGAAGCGTTCAAACGTTTCGATAGAGACTGGGTGTTCAATGCGCAAACCGGCCGGGCGTTTCGCGAGGCGGTTTTTGGCCCGGGGGATGCGCGCTCGTTGATGGTTTCGCTGGAGGAATTCCTCGGTCGAGCGCTGGGTGATCTGTTCCCGACCGGCGTCACTTCGCCGGTTGCGTGACGGACTCGAGATTGGCCGACTGGAACCAGTTCTTCATCGAACACACGGCAAACGCACTGGTGCTGCATTCACCGTTGGCCAGCGCGGTGCGCAGTCGGTCGGTATCGGCCTGCATCATGTAACGAACGCTGTCCTTGAAATGGCTGCTGTCGCCGAAACCGCCGGTGGTCATTTCATTCAACGCGTCTTCCTTGCTCCAACCCTGCAGCACCACGCGGTACATCGCGGCGATCAGGCCGGTGCGATCAGAGCCGTGCTTGCAGTGCATCAACACCGACCCCTTGGCCTCGGCGGTTTGAATGGCGCGCAGGGCGGCGATGATCTGCGCGTCATCGACGTGGCTGGTGCGGTAAGGCAATTGCACCTTTTCGATGCCCGGCGCCGACAACCAGCGCGCATCCGTTTCCGGCAGGAAATTGATCACGGTTTTGACCTGGAGCCTGTCCAGCAGCGGCACCACGCCGCCGTCGGGCAAAGCGCTGCGGTAGAGATTCGGCGACATTTGAAAGAGGTTGTATTGGCGGTCCACCGACTGCGCCCATTGCGCCGGCCTGGTGGACGCGATGTCGTCGGCCAGCGCCAGTGGAACCATGAACAACGCGACCAATGACAGGCAAATCGAAGAGAAGATTTTGGACATGCTGAGCGACCGTGCGGAAGGTAAGCCAAGCGTGCCGCCGGGGCGGTCAACGACTTGTGAGCCGGTCGTCAAAGAATCGTGAATCCGCCCGCAGGACTACTGCTTTCGTCGTAAAAGCCGATTTATTTGGGCTGAATCGATTTTTGCGGATGCTTAGCCTGCTACCATTTGTTACCAAAGTTTGCCGATGCGCGGTTTTTTCACCGATTGCCCGCCCCCATGCATCGCTGCCAAAACGAAAAGTCGTTCGATGAAACGGCTCACAAACCGTCAATGCCTGATGAGGTGCACCCCATGTCTGATCAAGATCGAGACAACCCCCGGCGTGAGTTTTTGCGCAAATCCCTGACCTTGATCCCGGTGGTCACCGTGGCCAGCACCGCGCTGGGCAGCACTGTCCTGCGCGCCGCCCCAGAGCCGGCGCCCGCAGCGCCCGCCCCGGCAAAAACCCCGGTCAGCAGCAGCGTGTATGAACCCAACTACTTCACCGCCGAAGAATGGACGTTCATCAACGCCGCCGTCGCGCAATTGATCCCGAGCGACGCCCAAGGGCCGGGCGCACTTGAGGCCGGCGTTCCGGAATACATCGACCGCCAGATGAACACCCCTTATGCCGCCGGCGCCTTGTGGTTCATGCAAGGCCCGTTCAACGCCGACGCCCCTGCGGAAATGGGCTGGCAGAGCAAATTGGTGCCCAAAGAGATCTATCGCCTGGGCATCGCCGCCACGGATGCCTGGTCGAAAACGCTCAACGGCAAAACATTTGCCGAGCAAGACAGCGCTACCCGAGACGATTTGCTCAAGCAACTCGAGGCCGGCAAACCTCAATTCGACACTGTCCCAGCGAAGATTTTCTTCAACCTGCTGCTGCAGAACACCAAGGAAGGGTTCTTCTGCGACCCGATCCACGGCGGCAATAAAGGCATGGTCGGCTGGACCATGATCGGTTTCCCCGGCGCCCGCGCCGATTTCATGGATTGGGTGGAACGCAACGAGCAATACCCCTTCCCGGCAGTGTCGATTCGCGGCGAGAGGGCTTGAGCATGGCAACGGTAATGAAGAAGGTTGATGCGGTCATCGTCGGTTTCGGCTGGACGGGCGCGATCATGGCCAAAGAGCTGACAGAAGCGGGCCTCAACGTGCTGGCGCTGGAGCGCGGGCCGATGCAGGACACTTACCCCGACGGCAACTATCCGCAGGTAATTGACGAACTGACCTACAGCGTGCGGAAAAAACTCTTTCAGGACATCTCCAAAGAGACCGTGACCATCCGTCACAGCGTCAATGACATCGCCCTGCCGAATCGCCAACTCGGCGCGTTCCTGCCCGGCAATGGGGTCGGCGGCGCGGGCCTGCACTGGTCCGGCGTGCATTTTCGGGTTGATCCGATCGAGCTGCGGATGCGCAGCCATTACGAAGAACGCTACGGCAAAAACTTCATCCCCAAAGACATGACCATTCAGGACTTCGGCGTCAGCTATGAAGAGCTGGAACCGTTTTTCGATTACGCCGAAAAAGTCTTCGGCACTTCCGGTCAGGCGTGGACGGTAAACGGTCAACTGGTCGGCGAAGGCAAGGGCGGCAACCCTTACGCGCCGGATCGCTCGAACCCGTTTCCACTGGAATCGCAGAAGAACACGGTTTCCGCACAGCTGTTTCAGAAAGCCGCTACAGCCGTCGGGTACAAACCCTACAACCTGCCGTCAGCCAATACTTCAGGCCCGTACACCAATCCCTACGGCGCACAAATGGGCCCGTGCAACTTCTGCGGTTTTTGCAGCGGTTACGTTTGCTACATGTATTCCAAGGCTTCGCCGAACGTGAACATTCTGCCGGCGCTCAAGCCTCTGCCGAATTTCGAATTGCGGCCCAACTCCCATGTGCTGCGGGTCAACCTCGACAGCACCAAGACCAAAGCCACTGGCGTGACGTATATCGACGGTCAGGGCCGCGAAATCGAGCAGCCGGCCGACCTGGTGATCCTCGGCGCATTCCAGTTTCATAACGTGCGATTGATGTTGCTCTCGGGCATCGGCAAGCCTTACGACCCGATCAGCGGCGAAGGCGTGGTAGGAAAAAACTTCGCCTACCAGAACATGGCCACGATCAAGGCGTTCTTCGACAAAGACACCCACACCAACAACTTCATCGGTGCCGGCGGCAACGGCGTGGCGATTGATGATTTCAATGCCGACAACTTCGACCACGGGCCGCACGGTTTCGTCGGTGGCTCGCCGATGTGGGTCAACCAGGCCGGCAGCCGGCCGATTGCCGGGACCTCGAACCCGCCCGGCACACCGGCGTGGGGCAGTGCGTGGAAACGCGCGACCGCCGATTACTACACCCACCAGGTGTCGATGGACGCCCACGGCGCGCATCAGTCTTATCGCGGCAACTACCTCGATCTCGACCCGGTTTACCGCGATGCCTACGGCTTGCCGCTGCTGCGCATGACGTTCGACTGGCAGGAAAACGACATCAAGATGAACCGCTTCATGGTCGAGAAAATGGGCAAGATCGCCGAAGCGATGGGCCCCAAAGCCATCGCCGTGATTGGCAAAAAGGTCGGCGATCACTTCAACACCGCTTCCTATCAGACCACCCACCTCAACGGTGGCGCGATCATGGGCACCGACCCGAAAACCAGCGCGCTGAACCGTTATTTGCAGAGCTGGGACGTGCACAACGTTTTCGTGCCGGGCGCGTCTGCTTTCCCACAAGGCCTGGGCTACAACCCTACAGGGCTGGTCGCCGCGCTGACGTATTGGTCGGCTCGGGCGATCCGCGAGCAATACCTGAAAAACCCCGGCCCGCTGGTTCAGGCTTAAGGAGCGATGACCATGAAAGCACTCGTTATCGCGACGTTGGCCCTGCTCGGCAGCAGTTCAATCAGCGCGGCAGAAGTTGATCAAAATCTGATCAAACAAGGCGAATACCTGGCCCGGGCCGGCGACTGTGTCGCTTGTCACACCGCCAAGGACGGCAAGCCGTTCGCCGGTGGCCTGCCGATGGAAACGCCGATCGGCACCATCTATTCCACCAACATCACCCCGGACAAAACCGGCCTCGGTGACTACAGCTTCGAAGACTTCGATAAAGCCGTGCGCCATGGCGTCGCGAAAAATGGCAGCACGTTGTACCCGGCGATGCCGTATCCGTCCTACGCCAGTGTCACTCAGGCTGACATGCAAGCCTTGTACGCCTACTTCATGCACGGCGTGGCGCCGGTCGCGCAGGAAAACCGCGCCAGCGACATTCCGTGGCCATTGAGCATGCGTTGGCCGCTGATGGGTTGGCGCTGGATGTTTGCCCCGGACGTGGCGGATTACCAGGCAAAACCGGGCGAAGATGCGGTGGTCAGCCGTGGGGCTTATCTGGTCGAAGGCCTCGGACATTGCGGCGCGTGCCATACGCCGCGTGCCTTGACCATGCAGGAAAAATCGCTGAATGCCGGCGAAGGCAGTACTTTTCTGTCAGGCAGTGCGCCGCTCGAAGGCTGGATCGCGAAAAGCCTGCGTGGCGACCACAAGGACGGTCTCGGCAGTTGGAGCGAAGCGCAATTGGTGCAATTCCTCAAGACCGGGCGCAGCGACCGTAGCGCAGTCTTCGGTGGGATGAGCGATGTGGTCACCCACAGCATGCAATACATGACCGACAACGACCTGACGGCGATTGCGCGCTACCTCAAATCGTTACCGGCCAACGACCCCAACGACCAGCCGCACCAGTACGACAAACAAGTAGCGCAAGCGCTGTGGAAGGGTGACGACAGCAAGCCTGGCGCAGCGGTCTACATCGACAACTGCGCGGCGTGCCACCGCACCGATGGCCACGGCTATACCCGCGTGTTCCCGGCGCTGGCGGGCAACCCGGTGCTGCAAACGGACGACCCGACCTCGCTGATTCACATCGTGCTCAAGGGCGACACGCTGCCCGCCACGCACACGGCGCCCTCGACCTTCACCATGCCGGGTTTTGCCTGGCGCTTGTCGGATCAGGAAGTCGCGGACGTAGTCAGTTTCATCCGTGGCAGCTGGGGCAACACCGGCGCGCCGGTCAAGGCCAGCGACGTTGCCGAATTGCGTGGCGATGATATGAAAACCACCTCGGGTGACGATTTGGGCCAGGTTACCGAAAAGAACTGATCGCCCAGCGGCACTAGCCAGATGAGCAACGCCTCGCTACTTCATAGAACCAGTATCGAGGCGTTTTCATTTCCACCCCCTCCCGCCATGGGGCCGTGGCACCGCCGCCAATCCACGGCGATAGACGATCTTTCACGAATTTTCAGAACCGCCCTACATTCAGGCCATACCCACATGGGGTAGCGTCCCTTGCGCATTTAAACGGCGAAACAGGGATGCTTGATGGCTCGCGACAAGGAAATACCTCAGGTTTGGGTATCGGGTGGTGGCGGTGGTGGTTCAGGTATTGGAGTTCGTTACCTTCGGGATATGACATCGACTGAACTGGCAGAGCGTGACGCCCGACAAAAGTCCTATGACGACATGCTCGCCAGACAGCAGGCGTATGAAGATCGCTTCGTCAAGCGAGCCCAAAAGGAAGACGCCTTCAAAGTGAGAGCTGGGAGTCATTTATGTTTTTATGTATCGAAGGTTTTTTCCCTGAAGGTCACGAGAATGAGTTTGTGCAATTTGAGCTGGACGTCGCACCAGAATTCAATCAGGCCGTGCTTGATTTGGTTGGCTGGGAGTCCCTTGAAGATGGCGTGAGACATGGCGTTGTGGAGCTGACAGCAGAGCAAGTCCGGCAGATTGAAGGTGTGCTCGGAAAACCCATACCGAGTGAGCTTGATATCTGCATTAGTGTTTTGGCGTAAAAATAATGGGCCCCCTCCATGAAAACTGTGTATCACAGGATTTTTGCCCGACAACTTTGAAGACAGCTCACTGCAAAGCAAGAAAGGAGGAAACGCCGAACGGTGCTGGCACGGGTAGTTAACGCGATGTACTGTACGCCCATACAGCCTCCGAGAATTGCCGATGTCCACCCCTCTCCCGCCACGCGGCCGTGGCACCGCTGCCAATCCGCACAACCGCTTTGCGCCGAACCGCTCGGTGGCGGAGGACGATGGCTGGTATCAGGAAGTGCCGGTCACCCAGGGCACGGAAGTGCGGATCGAGACGGCGAAAACCATCATCACCCGCAACAATTCACCCGACCTGCCGTTCGACCGCTCGATCAATCCCTATCGCGGCTGCGAGCATGGCTGCATTTATTGTTATGCGCGGCCCAGCCACGCGTATTGGGACATGTCGCCGGGGCTGGATTTCGAGACCAAACTGATCGCCAAGACCAACGCCGCAGACGTGCTCGAAGAGCAACTGTCGAAACGCGGCTATCAATGTGCGCCGATCAACCTTGGCTCCAACACCGACCCGTACCAGCCGATCGAGCGCGAGCACAAAATCACCCGGCAAACCCTCGAAGTGCTGCTGCGCTATCGGCACCCGGTGACCATCATTACCAAGGGTTCGCTGATTCTGCGTGACCTCGACTTGCTCACCGAGCTGGCCGAGCAGCGGCTGGTGGCGGTGATGATCAGCCTGACCACGCTGGACGACGAACTCAAACGCATCCTCGAACCCCGCGCCGCAGCGCCGAAAGCACGGCTGCGGGCGATCCGGGTGATGCGCGAGGCAGGTATTCCGGTCGGCGTGTTGTGTTCGCCGATGATCCCGATGATCAATGACAGCGAAATCGAAAGCCTGCTGACCGAGGCCCACGCGGCTGGCGCGCAGAGTGCGGCGTACATGATGTTGCGCTTGCCACTGGAGGTCGCGCCGCTGTTCGAGGAATGGCTGGCCGCGCACTATCCGCAGCGTGCCGCGCATGTGCTGAGCCTGATCCGCCAGAGCCGTGGCGGCGAGCTCTACGACAGTCGCTTTGGTGCGCGAATGCGTGGCGAAGGGCCGTTCGCCGACCTGTTGGCGCAACGTTTTGCCAAGGCCATCAAGCGCCTCGGGCTTAACCATCGCGACGGATTTGATCTGGACTGCGATGCCTTCTGTCCGCCGGGTCGCCAAATGTCTTTGATTTAGGGACAATCAGCCCAATATTGGGTAGCCTGAAAATCATTAGGCCACTACGCGGTCACAAATTTTGTGACCTGAAACACACGCTCTAGAGCCTTTGATTCAGTTTGAGTTAAGTTTCGACGGTTACCTTGTTCATCGAGTGACTGACGGGTCGGCTTCTTCGACCTGGACGTTTTTTAAACAGCCACTGGCTTCATATCGGACTTAACGGGAACATTCCCCGGCTCCGTCAGAGAGGATGAATTATGAGTGACAAGGATAAACAGCCGTTGGCTGCGTCGGCTTCTGCACCCCACGCTGATGCGGAATCCGCCGATGCAGCGCTGAAGCATATCGTTGACGGCTTTTTGCACTTTCATCATGAGATTTTCCCGCAGCAGGAAGAGCTCTTCAAAAAACTCGCCACGGCGCAAAACCCGCGGGCGATGTTCATTACCTGCGCTGATTCGCGCATCGTTCCTGAACTGATCACCCAAAGTTCCCCCGGCGATCTGTTCGTGACCCGTAACGTCGGCAACGTTGTGCCACCTTATGGGCAAATGAACGGCGGCGTTTCCACCGCGATCGAATACGCGGTGCTCGCTCTGGGCGTGCAGCACATCATCATCTGCGGACACTCCGACTGCGGCGCCATGCGCGCAGTGCTGAACCCGCAAAGCCTGGAAAAAATGCCCACGGTCAAAGCCTGGCTGCGGCACGCCGAAGTGGCGAAAACCATGGTCCAGGAAAACTGCAATTGCGTTGACGAAGGCGAAAGCATGCACATCCTCACCGAAGAGAATGTGATCGCTCAGCTGCAACATCTACGCACACACCCATCGGTGGCCTCGCGGATGGCCAACGGTCAGCTGTTTATCCATGGCTGGGTGTACAGCATCGAAACCAGCGAAATCAGAGCTTACGACGCCGATCAGGGCTGTTTCCTGCCCCTGGATGGCAGTCATCCGATTCCGGTGGCGACGCCCAAAGCGCGTTTCTAAGTCCTCCTGACAATCCCTGTGTGATTTAGCCGAGGCTGCTGTTCAAGCAGCCTGGCTTTGTCACGCCTGAAGAAAATTGGGGAGAACTCCCATGCGTGCTGCACAAATGAAAGCTGTTCTGCCACGGGAGCTTTTGGCTTCCGTGGTGGTGTTTCTGGTGGCCCTGCCGTTGTGCATGGGCATCGCCATCGCGTCGGGATTGCCGCCGGCCAAAGGCCTGATTACCGGGATTATCGGTGGCCTGGTGGTCGGCTGGATTGCCGGTTCACCGCTGCAAGTCAGCGGCCCGGCGGCGGGTCTGGCGGTGTTGGTGTTTGAGCTGGTGCGCCAACACGGGATCGCCATGCTCGGGCCGATCCTGCTGCTCGCAGGGTTTCTGCAATTGGTCGCCGGGCGACTGAAACTCGGCTGCTGGTTTCGCGTCACGGCCCCGGCGGTGGTCTACGGCATGCTCGCCGGGATCGGCGTGTTGATCGTGTTATCACAGGTGCATGTGATGCTCGATGCGGTGCCCAAACCTTCGGGGCTGGATAATCTGACGGCGTTCCCGGCGGCGGTCATGCAGGCTTTGCCATCGTTGGGTTGGCAGGCCGGTTTGCTCGGCTTGTCGACGATTGCGGTGATGTGGCTGTGGGAAAAATTCCGCCCGCATTCGCTGCGCTTTATCCCGGGTGCATTGCTCGGCGTTGGTTTGGCGACCGTTGCCAGTTTGATCCTGGCGTTGCAGGTAAAACGCGTGGAAGTCCCGGCCAACCTGGCTGAAGCAATTGATTGGCTGAAACCGGCGGACCTGCTTAATCTCGCCGATCCGACGTTGTTGATCGCGGCATTTGCCGTGGCGTTTATCGCCAGCGCCGAAACCTTGCTGTCCGCCGCCGCCGTGGATCGCATGCACAGCGGCGAACGTTCCGATTTCGACCGCGAATTGTCGGCGCAAGGTGTAGGCAACATGCTCTGCGGTTTGCTCGGCGCATTGCCGATGACCGGTGTGATCGTGCGCAGCTCGGCCAACGTTCAGGCTGGCGCCACCACGCGCATGTCGACGATCTTCCACGGCTTGTGGCTGCTCGGTTTTGTCCTGTTGCTGTCCAGTGTGTTGCAAAGCATTCCGGTGGCGAGCCTCGCGGGCGTGCTGGTCTACACCGGGTTCAAACTGGTCGATATGAAGGCTTTTCGGGGTTTGGGCCGTTACGGGCGGATGCCGATGTTCACCTACGCGGCCACCGCGCTGGCGATCATCTTCACTGACCTGCTGACCGGCGTATTGATCGGCTTCGGTTTGACCCTGGCGAAACTGGCGTGGAAGGCCTCGCGCCTGAAGATCAGCCTGATCGACCTGCCGCAGGACGGCGAGATGGAGTTGCGTCTGATCGGCGCGGGGACCTTCCTCAAGGTGCCGGCGCTGACCCAAGTGCTGGCGACCATTCCACCGGGCGTGACCGTGCATGTGCCGCTGAATAACCTCAGCTACATCGACCATTCGTGTCTGGAACTGCTTGAAGAGTGGGGTCGGGCGAATGCGGCGAAGGGTTCGAAGTTGGTGATTGAACCGCGCGGCTTGAAACGCCGATTGGAAGGGCGCCTGCGCACCACCACCGGCATCGGCTCCGCCGCATAGCAAAACCTGTAGGAGCAAGGCTTGCCCGCGAAGGGGCCGTGTCAGTTGATGCAGATGTCAGCTGATACACCGCCATCGCGAGCAAGCTCAGCTCCTACAAGGGCATGATGCGCCATACACAAAACCTGTAGGAGCGAGGCTTGCCCGCGAAGGGGCCGTGTCAGTTGATAAACATGTCAGCCGATAGACCGCCATCGCGAGCAAGCTCAGCTCCCACAGGATTTAGCGCCATACACAGAACC
>NZ_MKGS01000166.1:0-37700 GCF_002836905.1 Pseudomonas sp. 43NM1
TGAAGACGCCTTCGCGGGCAAGCCTCGCTCCTACAGGAATGAGGGACCCGTAGGAGCGAGGCTTGCCCGCGAAGAACGATGACGCGGTCTGAAACTAGGTCACACCATTTCGTTACGAATCCATTCAACCACCGACGTGCGTTTCGGCGCCCAGCCCAGTTGTTCGCGTGCGTGTTTGCCGCGCACGCGGCTGTTGGAGCCGAGGCCGTAGTTGGCCATTTCGTAGCCCCACTCGGCTTCGGCGTCTTTGAGTAGCCAGTCTTGCGGTGCGCCGAGTTTCAACGCCTCGGCCATGGCGGTGGTCATGTCGATGAACGACGACTCGCCGCTTTCGACGAAGTAGAAAGTGCCCGGGACGTTTTTGCTCAGCGCCAGCAGGTACAGGGCGACGACGTCTTCGATGTGCACGTTGGACCAGATGTTCTGGCCGGTGCCGACGTGGCGGACGATGCCGCTGTTGCGCGCCTGTTTGAGCAGGCGTGGCAACTGCACGCTGTCGCGTTTGACGCCGAGGCTGTGGCCATAGATCAAGGTGTTGCAGATCACCGCCGAATTCACCCCGTCCTTCGCGGCGGCGAGGATCAGGTTGTCGATGGCGACGCGGGCGGCTTTGTCGACGGTCGGTGCTGGCAGTTTGTCTTCGTAATAGATGACGTCGCTGGATTTACCGCCCGAGGCATCGCCGACGATGCTCGAACCGCTGGTGTGGAGGAATACTTTGTTGGAGCCGCGAAGGGCCTCGAGCAACGCTTCGACAGCGGCGCGATGGTCGCTGCTGGCGGCGTTGATCACCGCATCAGCGGCGTGCGCCTGTTCGGCCAGCAGAGCGCTGTCGTCCAAGGTGCCGATGATCGGGCGGATGCCGAGCGCGCTGAGTTCCTGCGCTTGTTCGGCGCTGCGCACCAGGCCGGTGACTTTATGCCCGGCCTGGACCAGACCTGTGGCGATCGAGCCGCCGATAAATCCGGCAGCGCCGGTAACAAATACGTTCATGGAGAAAATCCCTGCGTGGATAAGTGATGCAACGAGTATCAACCAGCGATCTTTGGCGAAAAATCCCCGTTGGCCCAATTCACTGTTGCGCAGGGGTCACGAATCAGCCTTTGAAGTCCGAGTTCGCGTACACCGCCAGTTTGCTCTGGATGAAGTCCAGAAAGCACTGAATGCGCAGGGCCAGTTGCGAGTTGCGGTAGTAAACAGCGTTGATCGGCTGGCGATAACCGCTGTTGAAATCGGCGAGGACTTCTTGCAGGCGCCCGGCGCGGATGTCCGCGTGGGTCATGAAGTCCGACAGGCAGGCGATGCCCTGGCCTTCGAGCGCCAGTTGGCGCACGGTTTCGCCGCTGGAGGCGTTGATCGCCGCGTTGATCGGCCAGCGGTCGCCGTGCACATGGCGCAGCGGCCATTGGTTGAGGCCATCGTTCTGGGTGAAACCGAGCAGCGCGTGTTGCGTGAGGTCAGCGACGGCGACGGGCGTGCCGTGTTGCTGCAGATACGCCGGGCTGGCGACGATGTGCAGCGGGCTGCAACCCAGCGAACGCGCGTGCAGCGTCGAGTCGGCCAGCGTGCCGATGCGAATGGCGATGTCGGTGCTTTGTTCCAGCAGGTCAATGATCAGGTCGTTGCTGTTGAGTTCGAGCTGGATGTCCGGGTAGAGCCGGCGGAACTCGTCGATGTACGGCACGATGGCGTGCAGCATGAAGGGCGACGCGGCGTTGATGCGCAGGCGCCCGGAGGGGGTTTGCTGGCGGGAATTGAGGCGTTCTTCAAGATCGTCCATTTGATCGAGAATTCGCTTGGCGTGTTCGAAGAAATACTTGCCCTCCTCCGTCAGGTCCATGCGCCGCGTGGTGCGGTTGATCAGCGTGGTGTCGAGCTTGGCTTCGAGGCGCGACAACGTGCGACTGACCGCCGAAGGCGTTTGCCCGACCTGCTCGGCGGCGGCGGAAATCGACCCGCATTCAATCACGCAGACGAAAATCTGCAATTCATCGGATCTGGCTTTCACTGAATTCCTCTTATCGATATTGCCGCGCAAACCCCTTGGAGATAAGGGGTTTACTGTGGCGAGGGGGCTTGCCCCCGTTCGACTGCGCAGCGGTCGCAAAACCTGGGCATGCGGTCTGTCAGGTACCACTGCGGCGTGAGCTTCAGGGCCGCTTCGCAGCCCAACGGGGGCAAGCCCCCTCGCCACAAAGGGCGCTTTCCACACAAGGCGCTGTGCACAAAAGGCTCTGTCCACAAAATGCTCTGGCCACAGATTGCGACTTTCGATAGTAGCTGACTGTCAGCCCTTGAGGCCAAACACCTCAGTCAAATGCGCCTCGTAGCGCTTCACATCGCCTTCGATGTCCGGGCGTTTCATCACGTCTACGCAGAGGAACGTCGGCAATCCGCTCATGCCAAGGAAGGTGTTGGCCTTGTGGAACGGGAAGTACACCGCGTCGACGCCTTTGGCTTCGAAGAAGTCGCTCGGGTCGTCGAACGCTTGCTGCGGCGCGTTCCAGGTCAGCGACAACATGTATTGCTTGCCCTGCAACAAACCGCCGCTGCCGTACTTTTGCGAGGCATCAGAACGGGTGCGGCCGTCGCTGGCGTAGAGGCTGCCGTGACCCTCGGTGAAGACTTCGTCGATGTACTTTTTCACCGTCCACGGCGCGCCCATCCACCAGCCCGGCATTTGATAAATGATCACGTCGGCCCAGACGAATTTCGCCACTTCTTCGGCGAGGTCGTAGCCCTCGTCGATGAACGTGGTTTTGACGTCCAGACCACCGCGATCCAGCACGCTCAACGCGGCTTGGTGCAGGGTCGCATTGTAGCGGCCATCGGAGTGGGCGAACTTTTTGCCGCCATTGAGCAACAGGACTTTTTTCATCGGGAGTCTCGGAAGGTTGGGAATTCAATGGCGGCAGACTAACCATCCGCCTCGCGCGGAGTAAGCGTCGAATTCACAAAAATCATTTGACCAAAACGCACGAATTAGCCTGGGATTGTTGCTGCGAACTTGCGCCGAGGGTTGGTCGGGCATTACCCGCTGATCAGCAAATGCCCGCCGAGCACGCCGAGGCCGATGAAGAACACCCGCTTGAACAGCACAGCGCTGATCCGCTGGCGCAGCCATTGCCCGAGCAACATCCCGAGCACCGCCGGGATCAGCGCCAGCAATGACGCGCTCAACTCGCCGCCACCCAGTGCGCCGCGCCAGAACAGGCCGGCGGCTAGAGCCAGGGTCGAGACGGTGAACGACAGGCCCAGCGCCTGCACCAGTTGATCCTTGTTCAGACCGAGCGCTTGCAGATACGGCACGGCCGGAATCACGAACACGCCGGTGGCGGAGGTGATGACGCCCGTCAGCACCCCGCACACCGGGCCGAGCCAGCGTTCGGTGTGGCTGCCGACGCGCAAGGTCGGCAGTAATAATCCGCTCAGCGCATAGATCAACAGCGCCGCGCCCAAACCGCGCACCACCCAATGCCCGCCGGCGATACCGAGCCAAAACGTGCCCGCGCCAGTGCCGATGAAAATCGCCAGGAGCATCGGCCACAGGCGTTTGCTCAGCCCTTGCAAGTGACCGCCGAATGCCAGTTGCCAGAGGTTGGTCAGGGTTGCCGGAATGATCAACAACGCGGCAGCCTGCGATGGCGCCATAGCCAGACCGAGCAGGCCCATGGCGATGGTCGGCAGACCGAGGCCGATCACGCCTTTGATCATGCCGGCGAGCAGGAAAGTGGCGATGACCAATAGCGAAAGGGCCAGGCCGAGGTTTTGATAGTACGAAACGAGTGTGTTCATGCGGCTATCGTGCGCGCGGCTGGCCGGGTTGAAAATGCGCCATATACTGAGCTTGCCTCTTGATTGGACTGAGGCTGATGATGCCTTCGCGGGCAAGCCTCGCTCCTACCGGGTCTGTGAACACCGGGCCACTCCTGTAGGAGCGAGGCTTGCCCGCGAAGAGGCCCGCCGGATCAACGCAAAAATGATCGTTCCCACGCAGCGGGAACGAGCGCCAACAGAAGATAAAACCATGCACTTCGACCTGACCGACCTGCGCCTCTACCTGAACATTCTCGACACCGGCAACATCACCGCCGGCGCCGCCCGCAGCCATTTATCCCTCGCTGCCGCCAGCGCACGCATCCGCGCAATGGAAGCGTCGCTGGGCATTGAATTCCTCCAACGCAATCGCCGTGGCGTCACCCCCACGCCGGCCGGCAAAGCCCTTGCGCAACACGCCAGAACGCTGCTGCAACAGGCCGAGCGCATGCAACAGGATCTGGCCGAATACGCCAACGGCGTCAAAGGTCAGGTACGCCTGTTGTGCAACACCACTGCCATCACCGAATACCTGCCCGAACTGCTCGCCGACTTCCTGCGCAACCACCGCAACCTCGACATTGATTTGCAGGAATTACCCAGCGCGCGCATCACCCATGCCTTGCGCCAAGGCGCGGCGGACTTGGGCATTGTCTCCGACGCCGTCGACACTGAAGGCCTGCAGACCCGAGCGTTTCGCGACGATCCGCTGGTGCTGATCCTGCCGCCCGGCCATCCCCTCGGCGAACAAGCATCACCCACCTTCGCCGACACGTTGAAGCATGACTACGTCGCGCTCGGCGCCAACAGCGCGCTGGCCATTCACCTTGAAGAACAGGCGTTGCACATCGGCCAGCGCATGCAAATCCGCATTCGTGCCGATGGCTTCGACGGCGTCATGCGCATGGTCACTCGCGGTGCCGGGCTGGCCATCGTCCCGCGCATCGCCGTCGAACGTTGGCAGGCGCGGCAGCCGCTGGTCAGCCGAGCGCTGGGCGAAGACTGGGCCAACCGCTCGCTGAAACTCTGCGCCCGCGACTTCGCCACCCTGCCCGCTTACGCCCGCGCCTTGCTGCAGGCATTGAGTCCGACAACGCCTTGACTCTACCGCTAGGGGCAGACTCTATGCTGCCGGCTTCATTTCGGGAGTACATGCGATGAGCAAACGAATGCTCGTGATTCTGGGTCACCCCTCCACCGACAGTTTCTGCGGGGCGCTGAGCGATACCTACGTCCAGGCCGCCAAAACCGCCGGACATGACGTGCGCTTGCTGCGCCTCGACGCGCTGGATTTCGACCCGGTACTGCACGAGGGTTACCGCGTCATCCAGCCGCTGGAGCCGGACCTGCTGCAAGCCCAGGCCGACATCCTGTGGGCCGAACACCTGACGTTCGTTTATCCGATCTGGTGGGGCGGTATTCCAGCGTTGATGAAGGGCTTTCTCGATCGGATTTTCCTCCCCGGTTTCGCCTTCAAGTACCGCGAAGGCAAAGCGTTCCCCGACAAACTGCTCAAGGGCCGCACCGCGCATTTGCTGGTGACCATGGACACGCCGCCCTGGTACTACAAATGGATTTACCGCATGCCGGGCCTGCACCAGATGCGCAAAACCACCTTGGAGTTTTGCGGGATCAAACCGCTGAAGACCCTGACGTTCGGGCCGATCCTCGGCTCGAAGTCGACTCAGCGCGACGCCTGGCTCGAACAGGCGCGGGTCACTGCCGGCAGCTGATTCACCTCGCTATGCGCTGACGGCGCGCCGACGCCGTCAGCCTCGCTCCCGTCCCCTGCAAAGCGGTCGTTCGTCGGCTGTGCGCGTCATTTGATCGGCGCTGCAACTTTTGCCATTTATCCCCTATATTATTCCCCCCTGTCAGGCATGAGGCCTGACAGCGCTACGCCCTGTTTGATCATCGAGACGGACCTTTATGTATATCGGCAAAGCCGCCCAGCTATCGGGCACCACAGTCAAAAGCATTCGCCACTACGAAGAAATCGGCCTGTTGCCCGAGCCCAAGCGCGAAGGCAAATACCGCATCTACAGCCAACAGAGCGTCGAAGTGCTGACGTTCATCAAGTGCGCCCAGCAACTGGGTTTCAAGCTCAAAGAGCTGCAAGTGATGCTGAACAAGTACGACGGCGAAGCATTCCCGTGGGACATGGCGCAAAAAGCCATCGACGAAAAAAAGGCCGAACTGGTGTCCCAGATCGGCGCTTTGCAGCAATTGCACGATGGCCTCGAAGCGTTTGAAAGCAGCCTCAACGACGCTCGGGAAGAATGCCAGTTCGAGCGCATCGCCCGTTACGGCAAAAAAAATCCGGTTACCACGCTGAACTGAGCACGTTGCTGCGCCGGGCGAGCGTGCCCGCAAATCCCGAGGGCAATTGCGGACACGTTCGTCGGTTCAGCTCAGCGCATGTTCACCCACCACAGGTGTGCGTTCGGGCGTGTGCGCGACCGGCACAATCGCCGCGAAAAACCACGGCGACACCAGCGTCACCAGCAGAATGGTCATGACCCCGCTGGAGAACAGCGCCATCGCCACCAGCGCGCCCAGATCGACAATCGGTTTGAAGTCGGAAAACAGCAGCGCCATGAAGCCCACCGAGAAAATCACCACGTTGACCACCGTCGAGCGGCCCACGGTGTGCATCGCCTGCAAGATTGCCGCGTCGATGTGCACCCCTTGCTGCACCAGCAGTTTGATCCGCGACAGCAAATGCACCGCGTAATCGACCACGCCAACCACCAGGAAAGTCACCAGCGTGGTGCCGATATTCAGCTCGATGCCGAACAGGAACATGAAACCGTACACCGTCACCGACGTGGTCAGCAGCGTGAGCATGCCGAGCACACCCAGACGCACCGACTTCAGCCAATACATCATCATCAGCGTGACCACGATCAGCGCCAGGGAAAAACTCAAAACCTGCCCTTGAGTGATTTCCTGCAACACCCCGGTCCATATCAACGGCGTGCCCGCGTGCGTCACTTCGAGGTTGGCCGGTTTGTTCACCAACAGCCAGGCGTCCAGCCGATCGAGCATGTTCTGGTAATCGCTGGCCACCGATGAGGTCATGGTGTACAGCGTCAGCGCCTTGGAATAGTCGGCGTTGAGCACGTTGTTCAGGTCTGAACCGCCGCCGTTTTCAAAGAGCATGACGTGTTGCTCGATCAGCGAATTGCCCGGCACCTCGAAGCGCTCGGTTTGCCCTTCGTCATTGACCGCCGTGACCTGCTCCAGTGCTTGCGGCACGCGCAGGTAATCAGGATTCATGTCGTTGAGCACCAGGTTCATGCGCTTGACGTAAGTGGCCAGCGAGTAGCCGTAACTGACGTGCGGTTGCTGCTTGATGAACTGGTCGAGCTTGTCGATGAACTGCACCACTTCGGTGGTCAGTACGCCGCGCGGCTCCTTGCTGTCGATGGCGATCCAGCCCGGCGCCGTGCCTGCTACCCCGGCGTGGTTGATGTATTGGTCGGAGACGCGGATATGGCTTTCGCTCTTGAAATACGCGATGCCCGAATCCTCGATATCGACGCGAAAGGTGAACACCGTCATCAGCGCCAGCAGCGGCAACGCCACCCACAAAATCGGTTTGCGCCACTGAATCAGCCGCGCGCAAAACGCGACCAGGTAGCGCGAAATGATCGACTCCTTGTGCACCGCCGCCAGGGTTTTCGGCGTCTGGTCCTTGCCCCAGATCGAGATCCACGCCGGAATCAGCAACAGCGAAATAATCAGCGCAGCGGTGAGGCCAATCGACATGAACACGCCGAAGTTGCGGATGCTGACAATGTTGTTGGTGGTGGAAATCATGAACGTGGCAATGGTCGTCACGGTCGTCAACACCACCGGCACCACCATCAAGCGCTGGGTTTGCCGATTGGCCTCGCGGTTACTTTTGCCGGCGTTTTTCTGCTCGTAATACTCGGCCATCACATGGATCGCGTCCGAACAGCAAATGGTGAACAGGAACACCGGCAGCACGCTGGTCAACAGGTCGAACGGCACCCGCAGCAGGCCCATCAATCCCAGCGTCCAAATGGTGCAGAAGAGAATATTGAACAGCGGCAGCAGCACGCCCAGGGGTTTGCGGAAGAAGAAAATCAACAGCACGGTGATCAGCAGAAAGACAATCGGAAACAGCACCGCCAAGTCGTGGTCGATGATCTCTTGCTGGGCGGCGATGAAAATCGGCATCCCGGCAATGAAAATCTCATCGGTGAATTCGGGGTGCGCAGCCTGATAATCGGCAACGATGCCGCGCACGATCTGATAAGCACGTAATTGCGCCTGGGCATCGTCCTGCTTGGTGCCCAGTTCTGCGACCAGCATCGCGACTTTCTTGTCCTTCGATACCACGCCGTCGACCATCAGCTCGTTGCCCATGATCTGCGATTCGACCAACGCCGGGTCCATGTCGTAGGCGTTCAAGGTCTTGTGAATCAGCAGCTCGCCATCGTTGGTCAGGACGATGTTTTCCAGGTCGCCCATCGACGCCATTTCGCGGATCGGGTTGATCCGCTCGGCCAGAAACGTCAGGAACAATTGGTCGTAACTGTCCCAGTTTTGTTCCTTGGCGTAATCACGCAGCGCTTTGGCCTGGGCGTAGTCGTTCTGGGAAAACCCGCCTTCGAGAATGTCCCGGGTCAGCAACTGCGCCCGGCTGTCGTCGGGATGTTTGGCGACGATTTGTGCCAGTTGTTCCTTGTCGGCGTCGTTGGCCAGAATCATCTTGCGCACCGACTGCGACAGGGCAAAAAGCGCATTGAGGGTCGGCTTGTTGAACACCGTTTGCGGGTTGTTGATCGCGACCATCACCGAGTCGAAAGTACCGGTGAATTCGCCTTGCAGGTCGATGATGGTTTTGCGCGCCGGATGGCTTTCCTTGAGCAGGTACGGGTTGGTGTCGGAGATCAGTGAGCCCAGCGTATAAGTGAAATACGCGGTGATCGCCACCAGCAGGAAAACGATCGCCCGCGCATAGCGCTCGACGAAGTTCAGGTATCTTTCCATGAGCATGCGTTCCAGTCGTCGGGGTCAGCGCTTAGCGGGCGGACACGGCAAATTCCGGCACGTCGCCGGTTTTCAGCCCGCGCTTGATGGCGGTCTGGGTGAACAAGCGGTCTTCCAGTTGCACGTTGTATTGCAGGTGGTTGAAGCGCATTTCCGAGCGTGTGCCGTCGATGTAATGCTCGGTTTCGCTGAGCACGATGCTGTCGATCGAGTCGATGGTCTCGACTTTCTGTGTGCGCATTTGCTTGACCAGCACACCTTTGACGTCGAAGAAGTCCTGACGCATGACCAGGAAATTCTGCTTGTCGATCCACACTTTCAGTTTGTTGTAACCGGTCTTGGCCAGCACTTCGGGCGAGGCCGGTTCACGTTCGATCACGTAGCAGTCGCGGCCCTTGACCGACTCTTCGCCAAGCAGTTTTTGCGTGTAATCCTTGACCCGGATCTTGTCGAGGTCGGCGTAGGAATACTCGCTGCCCATGAACGAACCGCGCTTGTCAGTCGTGGAAATGCGTCGCGTCTGACGGCTGACCGGCAGATACATCCACTGGCTGTCTTCCAGGCCCAGGGTTTCGTGCGGGTTTTCAATGTGGAACGCCACGTCGCGCACATCCGTCGGCGCGGAGAAATACATGCTGAATTTGTCGCTGTCCGGGTAATCCTTTTGCAGGTAGGTGAACTCGCGCACGCGAGTATTGCCCTTCTTGTCGTGGAGGATCAGCGACACCTGGGACATGAAACTCGTGCCGTCATTACGGTCGCGCACCTGGCTGAGGATCTCGTCGGCATTCTTGCCGTCGGCGGCGTGAGCGACAGCGGCGCAAGCACCGCTCAAGATCAGCGCGGCGGTCAGATTTTTAAACATCAGCTTTTTAAACGTCTGCTTTTCAAAGATTGGCAACATGGAAAATTCCTTTTTGATCATGGGTTAAAACAGGTAGCCGGCGGACAGTCGCACTTGGTCGCGGTTGTTGTACTCGCCGAAAGTTTTGTCGGATTTGCCGACGAACACGTCCACTTCCAGCCCGAGCTTGATCCAGTCCACCGGTTTGTAAGTGAAGATGCCTTGCAGCAGCGCGTCGTCCTTGAACGGTGGCGACGCGGCGACCACCAGACGGCTTTTCAAGCGGTCCTGCCAATGCGTGCCCTCGGCGGACAAAGTGAACAGATTTTCGCGCTCGTCCTGGACCATGCCGTCCTGCCAGTCGAGCAATTGCTGGTGCTGCCATTGCGCGGAAATCAGCCAGTCGCGCAGCAGGTAATCGACGCCCAGAAGCGACTTGACCATCGAGGTGCTGTCGGCGCCGTAAGCGCGGGTCGGGTTGGTCACGCGCCAGTTGTCGAACCAGGCGATTTCGCTGCGCACGACAATGCTGTGGCCGGCATCGATCGCCAGCCCCGCGCCGCCCATGGTGTAGCGCGCAAATTGCCGTTCGAGGCGCGTGCGTCCATCCTCGGCCAAGCCTTCGACGGCATACACCGGGTCTTGCTGGCGCGCATTCAGCGCGACAAAACTGGTGTCCACCGAACCGATCCGGCCGTTGGCGCTCAGGCCATAAGCGAACCCCTTGTCGCCGTCGTAATCGGGCTTGGAGTCGAGCAGAAAATACTGCGGGTCAGGCCTGGCAAACAGCGGCGCATCGAACTCGCTGCCGGCCACCGGTGCCTGGTTTTTGACAAAATCGGTGATCCACAACGCCTCCAGTTCCCACTCACCGACCGGTTGCGCATACCGCACCATGGGCACGGCAATGCGGCTGTCTTCGAGCAGCGGCGTAACGCCGTCGCGATAATCCAGCGGGTTGACCTGATCGAGCACCCGCAACTCATCGGCCCGGCCCCAGACCACTTGCTGCCAACCGACCGTGACCTCGCCGTCACCGACCGACTGGCCCCAATACAAATGCCGCCAGTCGGCGTCGAAACGGTACTTGTCGCGCGCCCGTTCGCTGTACGGATTGTTGCCATCGTAGCGGGCGTCGTAACGCACGCGACCCTTGGCCTTGTAGTAACCGCCGTCCCAGTTGCCTTCCAGGTTGGCCTTGAAATACACGGCTTTCTGAGTGATCTGGTCATCGCCGTGCAACCGCAATGCGCTGGCCACGCCGACTTCGGCATCGGCGTAATTGGGCTTCAAATCCTCGATGCTCAACGCCGCCGACGCCGGTTGCGCAGCAATGCACGCCAGCGCCGCCCACGCGGCGCAGCTGATAGGTGATCCGGTCATGGCTACATTCCCAACCCGACACCGCCATCGATCACCAGACTCTGCGCCGTCACCCCGCCCGCCTCCGGGCTGGCGAGGTAACGCACCATCGCCGCGACTTCTTCACTCTGAATGAAGCGGCGCATCGGCAATTTCTTCTTCGCGTTACGCAGGATCTGTTCCTGGGTCAGCCCGGCAATCGCCGCTTGCGCGGCCAGCTCACCTTGCAGCATCGGCGTGTCGATCCACGCCGGGAGAATCGCGTTGACCGTGATCTGCCGTGGCGCCAGGTCCATCGCCAAGGCTTTGGTCATGCCGACGATGCCGTGTTTGGACGCGCAATATGCGCTGTTGCGCACCTTGCCGGCGCGCCCGAGGATCGACGACATGTTGATGATCCGCCCACGATCCGGCATCAGCGGCAGGCACAACGAAGTCACGTAAAACGTGCCGTTGAGGTTGACCGAAATCACCTTGTGCCAGTTGTGCAAATCCTCCGGTTCGTTCTCGTTGCAGATGCCGGCGCTGTTCACCAGCACATCGACGTATTGCACCTGTTGGCCGAGGTTTTTGAAAAACGCCTCCATGCTCGCCAGGTCGGCAATGTTCGCCGCATGGGTTTCGACCTGGGCTTTGATTTGCCCTTGCTGCTCGTCCACCCAGCGCTGCAATTCCGGCAGATCCAAGTCGAGCAGAATCAACCGGTGATCGGCGTCGCTGGCAAAGTTTTCCGCGACGGCGCGGCCGATGCCTTTGGCGGCACCGGTGATCAGAATGGTGCGGGTCATGGCATTTTCAACCCGCCGTTGACCGGCAAGACCTCGCCGGTCAGGTACAAACCACGATCGGCGATGTACAGCACCGCTTCGGCGATTTCCTGCGGTTCGGCGTAACGCTTGATCAGCAATCGCGCCTGGATTTCCTGCTCCTGAGTGCCGATCAGCGCGGTGCTCATTTCAGTGTTGACGATGCCCGGCGCCACCGCGTTGACGCGGATGTTGCGCGGCGCCAATTCCACCGCCAGCGCGCGGGTCAGCGCTTCGACGCCACCCTTGGCGGCGGCATAGTTGCTTTGGCCCTTGCCGGGTTTTTGCGCGGCCACCGAGCTGATGTTGACGATGCAACCGCTGCGCTGGCGCAGCATGCCCGGCACCACCTGCTGGCAGCACAAAAGCGTGCCGATCAGGTTGGTCTGGATCACCTCGACGATGTCGCGTTCCGGCATCGTTGCAAGCAAGCCGTCACGGGTAATCCCGGCGTTGTTGACCAGCACGTCGATGCGCTCGAAATGCGCCTCGACGCGCTGGAAAAAGCCCTTGATGCTGTCGCCGCTGCTGACGTCGCATTGCAACGCCAGGCAATCCAGACCCAACGCCTGCACCTCTTCGCGCAGGGACATCGCCGCCACTTCATCGCGCACATAACTGAACGCGACCTGATAACCGGCGCCCGCCAACGCCAGGACAATCGCCCGGCCGATGCCGCGACTGCCGCCGGTCACCACTGCTACTTTATTCGGCATGACCATTCCTTAAAGAGAGTTGTTTAAGATTTTTTCAAAGGGAATTGTTGGTCTTGAACTGCGCGAGGCTGAAGCCGTGGGTCGCCGCCAGTGCGCGAATCTGCTGCACCTGTTCGCGGCTGATATCGCCGTAGGAGTAATGCTGTTTCATTCCCGACAACCCCATCAGCACCGACTCGGCCATGCACGCGTACAACTGACCTTGCTTGAGGTAGGCGCGCACGTTCGGCGCCAGGCCATCGCCGAGCGGCGTCTGGACGATCCCGCCGTGCATGTACAGCACGTCCGGGCGCTGGCTCGAGAGGTTTTGATCGACGTTCAACGGCACCGCGATGTCGCAGATCACGCTGTTTTCGGCAAAGTGTTCGGCGCCGAGAAACGGCTGCGGCGCGTTCGCCGCACACAGCACGATGCGCGCCTGCTTCAACACATCGAGGTCGTTGCTGACGGTAATGAAGGCGTTCGCGCCAAGGCGCTCTTCGACCAGGCGCATCACCCGCTGACCGAGGTCGGCGGCGTTGCCATGCGTCTGCAACAACGCGTCGATGCCTTCAAGTTTGTGCAAGCGGCTGGCGAGCCGGTCATGCTCGGCAACACCCTTGAGAATCGCCCGCGCCGCTTCGGCGTAGATCAAATGCGCGGTC
This sequence comes from Pseudomonas sp. 43NM1, assembly GCF_002836905.1. Classification (NCBI taxonomy): domain Bacteria; kingdom Pseudomonadati; phylum Pseudomonadota; class Gammaproteobacteria; order Pseudomonadales; family Pseudomonadaceae; genus Pseudomonas; species Pseudomonas sp. 43NM1. The sequence goes on from NZ_MKGS01000166.1 coordinate 13,211, forward strand.
TTCTCCAGACGCCGCAGGGAACCGTCACGACCGCTGCCGATGAGGATCAGGTGCTCGACTTCGACCGAGAGCAACGAGGCATAAGTCGAAGCAATGTTGCCGGCCGCACCGACCACCGCCGCCGTCTGCGCGCGCAGTTCCAGGCCTTGTTGTTTGCAGCCCTGCTCGATGGCTTCGAGGCCCATGCCGATGGTCAGCGCGTTGCCCGACGTCAGCGCCATGTCGGGAATCTTCAGCGCCTGGCAATTGTTGGTGACGATCGAGGTGTACATGCCCAGCCCGGCAACGCTGTAGCCGTCGGCGCGGGCATCACGGATGCGATGGGCGATTTCGTCGCGGATCTTTTCCAGGTCACCGCTGGCGATGTATTCGGCCATCGCGTCGGAGTCCATGCACAACGGGTACAAGGTGAATTCCACCGCTGTGCCGAGTTTCGAACGAATCAGCGCCGGGCCGATGGGCGCCGCGCGTCGCTCCGGGGCCATGCGTTTGATGAACTCGCGTTTCTGCTCGGCGCTGAGGGTCGAAAGCGACGGGTCGACATCACTGAGCATGTCCGCGTCGATCAGGTGATTGATGAACGCCACGCGCGCCACCACGCGCACGTTTTCGTCAGGCTTTGGGAGGTTTTCAGTCGCCTCGAAACTGACCTCGCGCGCCGGCACGGCTTGGATGCTGTCGGCACAGATACCGGCCGCCAACGGGAACGCATCGCGACGCCGCAGCATGTCGCAGACTTTCTGCAACGAAGCGATCAAACCGTCGATTTCTTCGAACGTGATGCACACCGGCGGTTCGAGGCGAATCACGTTGGCGTTGCTGCCCGACGGCGCGACCCGCAGCGCCTCGAATTGCAGCAGGTAGCCGGCGATGATGTAACCCAGCGCATCGTTGTACTGCGCCGAGGTCTGCACCAGCGAACTGCTGCCGGTCAGGTCATGCAGTTCGAAACCGAGCAGCAAGCCGCGCCCGCGCACATCGGCAATCACATCCGGATAAGCGGCCTTGAGTTCGAGCAGCGATGACTTGAGGTATTCGCCTTTTTTGTTCACGTCCTTGAGCATCGCGCTGTCGTTCTCGAACAACCGGCGCAACGCTGCCAGAGCGATATGACACGAAGCATCGTCTTCGGCGAAGGTCGAACTGTGGATGTAGCTGAAATCGTTTTCGTAATGGCTGGCGCGGATTACCGTCGCGGCGATTTTCATCAGGCCGCCACCCAGCGCTTTCGACAGGCAGTAGTAATCGCCCTGCAAGTTGAAATGGCTGGCGCCGAGCAAGGTGCCGGTGCGGCCAAAACCCGATTGCACTTCGTCGATGATCAGCGGGCATTGCTGCTCGTTGCACAAGCGCCGCAGCCCCAGATAGAACTCGTTGGCGAACTCATTGATGCCGCCCTCGCCCTGAATCGGCTCGACCAGCACAGCGGTGATTGCACTGAACGCTTCACGGCGCACCTGCAAGGTTTCGCCGCTCCAGGCGAGGCTCAACCAATGCCGCGTGTGACGCGCCGGCAGGTCGTGCAGTTGCTGCGGTTGTTGCGGGTCGATGAACTCGACGTTGAGGCCAAAACGGGCAAACGGCTGACGGTATTGTTTGCCGTAAGTCAGCTGCACGGTGTTGACCAATTTGCCGTGGAAGCTGCCGCGCAGGGCGACGAAAACCGGTTCGACGTGCAACTGCGCGAGGTTGTGTTGACGGACCGCTTCCACCACTTGGCGCACGGTCACGTAGGACAGATTGTCCGGGAGCAATCCGGCGGGCAAGTCGAGCTCGTCGCGGTCCAGTTCAACGTATGCCTTGTCGCTGGCGGTCAGGTTGGCCAAGGCGAAATCCAGTTCATCGAACTGCTTCTGCAAGGCTTTCTGCCGACGGTATTCCGCATGTTTGACGGCGATTTCCACCGACTCGGCGCCGCTGTTGGAGAAAGTCGAAATGTAGCGCTCGCTGTTGTTCAGTTCGCGATTGAACGCTTCGCTGAGTTCGCGCCCCAGTTGCCCGGCAGCGCCGCGCACCGACATCTGCGCATTGAACGGCACGTCGGCGCGCAACAGGTTGCACAGTTGATCGACAAATTGCGGGTCATTGTGGCCGTACAGCGCTGCGCCGTAGCCGCCGAGAAAATCGGTGACGGTGACTTCCGCACCGCTTTTGTCGCGGTAAAACAGCTTGCTGCCCAACGCCCGGTGGAACTGGCATTCCAGGCCCAGCGCCTGCATCAGTTCGACAAATTTTGGCCGTACGTAATCGCGGTAATCCATGACAGTGACATCCCTTGAGTAGAAAAAATGTTTGAGTGCGCGCCGGCGGCTAGCGGGCGAGCTGATGGTCGTGCTGATGCTCGTACTGATAGTCAAGTTGGTAACAGGCGCTGAAACCGTTGCTGTCGCGGTTGATGATCAGGCAGTCGTGCAGCACCGCGTCGCGGCGTTCGCCGAGCACAAACGGCAGATGCGCATCGACTGATTGCTGCAACCCGATGATCGGCGGCACGCTTTGCGCCTGTAGTGCGTGATGGGCGAGGATCAGATCGGCCAGGCTCGGCGCTCCGCTGAGAATGCCGGTCACCGATGCCGCGCTGGTGATGTGCGCAGCGCCGACGCGAGCCAGCGTGCGTGCGAGGTCGGCGTCTTTTTGCGGATCGCCGCTGGCGCTGCTGATCAGCAGATCGGCCTGTTTGTCCGGCAGGCTCAACGCGTCCAGCCGCGCATGCGCGTAAAGTCCCGCGACGCAGGTTTTCGGCCCTGGCGGCAGATCGCCGGCGCGGCGCAGAATCAACGCCGCCGCGCCCTCCCCGGCAATGCCGCCCGTGCCCCGGCGATCAAACGCCAGCATGTCGTGGCTGCCCTCGGTGCTGATCACCCCGGCGTCGGCCAGTGCGGCCAACGCCAACGGGTCAAGTTCACTGCCGGCGCCGACCACAATGGCCGCATCGATACGACCGCTTTGCAGCGCCGCGCAGGCTTCGCGCATGGCCGCCAGATTGCCCGCCACGCCTTGCATGTAGGCGTTGCATTCGCACTCCAGCTTCAGCGCCAGGCTGATGATCCCGAGCAAACCGTTGCTCAGACTTTTCAGCACCAGGAACGGGTCGAGTGCGCGCTCCTGCAATACCCGTCGAGCGAGGCGCTGCATGTCGGCGCCACTTTCATCGAGGGTTTCATCGCGGCTTTCATCGCCGGGCTCAGCGGGGCGCTGGTCGCGGCATTCGTGGAGCAGCTCGCCATACGCGGCAATCGACGGATGGGTGTAGCCGCCCTGGCAGCAATAGAGGCCATAACGCACACCATCGCTGCCCGGTTGCAGCCCGGCGTCTTCCAGCGCCTGGCGCACCGCGCTGACACCCCAGATCACCGCTGGCGGGCAGTAGCGCTGCAAGTTCTGCGCGACGTCCTGCCGACTGCGTTGGTGGTCTTCCTCGGCAACATGCCCGAACGCGGCGACGCGCTCGCTGTAAAACAGTTTCGATTGCAGCAGCGCGATGCCGCTCCGCGCTTCACTGGCCGCCGACCAGAAACGCTGTACGCCCCAGCCACTGGCCAACACGCAGCCACTGCCGGCAATCGCGACACGTACATTAGCGCCAGTCATTGTCCGTGCTCCCGGTATTTGCCAAGCGCCAGCGAGGTATTGAGCCCGCCGAAACCAAACGAATTGCTCAAGGCAAAATCCACCCGACGGCTGACTGCTTGCCCGGCGCAATAGTCGAGGTCGCATTGCTCATCGACGGCATGCAGGTTGACGGTTGGCGTCACCAGATCATTCAGACAGGCCAGCGCGGTGACGATGCATTCCGGCGCACCGGCAGCAGCAATCAAGTGGCCAAATTGTGATTTGTTGGCGCTGACCGCCAGCGACTGATAGTGCTTGTGTTCGGCGAACACACTTTTGATCGCCAGCGTCTCGGCGACGTCATTCAGCGGCGTCGAAGTGCCGTGGGCGTTCACCAGATCAATCTGCTGCGGGCGCAAACCGGCGTCGTCCAGAGCCGCTTGCATCGCCAGCGCTGCGCCACGCCCTTCGGGTTGCGGGGCGGTGACTTTGTAGGCGTCGAGGCTGCTGCCAAAACCGAGCACTTCGGCATACGGCGTGGCGCCGCGCGCCAGGGCGTGTTCGAGGCTTTCCAGCACCACAAAACCGCCGCCCTCGCCGGCAATCAGGCCACTGCGATCACGGTCGAATGGCCGGCACACATCGGCGCCCCAGCGCTGTTCGCTGGAGGCCGCGCCGAGCAGGTACAGCGCGGCCATGGTGTCGAGGTTCAACACCGAATCGGCGCCACCGGCAATCGCCACGCTGACTTCGCCGCGACGAATCATCTGGAACGCATTGCCGATCGCCTGGGACGCGCCAGCGCAGGCGCTGCTGATGTTGATCACCGGGCCTTCGCAACCCAGGCCGTCGGCAATCACCCGCGCCAGCCGATCATTACTCTGGCGCAGCGAGCCGTCGGCGCTGACTTCGGCGGCACGCGGCATCAGCTGTTGCCAGCTCGGCGCGGCAGCGTCGGGGCCCTGGGCGAGCAGCATGTCGGCGAGCATGTGTTGCGGCGCCCCGGAGGCGCAAAGCACCGCGGCATCACGCATTTGCGCGACGCTCAGGCCGCTGTCGTTGACGGCCTGGGTGGCGGCGACCCAGCCAAAACGGCTGCGTTTTTCCAGCGCTACGGTCCAGGCCGGATGGTCGCGCAGGGTGTCGGGCAAAAGCGTCATGTCGACGGCGGCGGCGTAGCGCACCGGGAAGACTTCGTCCTGCAAACCGTCGGGCTGCCACGGGCGCACACAATGTTCGGCGCCGAGCATTTTTTCCCAGAGGGTCTGCCACTCGAAACCAAACCCGGTCACGGCGCCCATGCCGGTAATCACAATCCGTGTTGCGCTCATGTGTGCTTCTCCATGGTTTCGCTGAGCAACAGCAAGGCGCCCCAATGTCCGGCGCGGCTGTGGCTGACCAACAGCGTATGGCCGGGCGTCGGCGCTGCGGCTTGACGCTGCTGCAAGGTCAGGGCGATTTCCGTCAGCAAAGCGCTGGCGCCGAGTTCGCCGGTCACGCTACGGCTGCTTTGAACGCCCCGAGGATGTTCGGCGAAGAGGTTTTTCAGCAGCGGATCATCGGCATTCGCGACGATGTCCTGCACGTCACTGAGGCGAAGTTTCTGCGCGTTCAGGACCTGTTCGATGACCTTGGCACCGACGGCCGCGGCGCGTTGCGGATCGGCGCTGTAACCGCGGGCGAACCCGACGATCCGCAGCGCGTTGGCGCTGTTCGGCGCCGGTGTCGATGCCAGCAGCAACGCGGCCGCGCCTTCACCGAAAATCACCCCGGCCGGCGGCTTGGGTTCGCGCAAATACAGGGCCGGCGTCAGGTTCGGGCTGCTGCTGACCACCAGCGCGGCGTCGGCGCGTTGCTCGGCAATTTGCTGCACAGCTTCGATCAACGCGTCGAGCCCGGCGTTGTCCTGAGAACAAAACCCCGCCATCGGGCCGTGGCATTCCAGAGCTTCGGCGACGTAGGCCATCACGCTGCTGTTGAGCAGTGTCAGCGCGTGCAGCGGCGGCGTGTTGGCCAACAACGGTGCCAGCACTTTTTGCGGTTGTTCGCTTATCGCCTGCACCGCTTCCCAGCAAGGACTCGGCGCGTCGACCTCCGGGATCGCTGCAGTCAACGCAATGCGTGTCGGCGGTAATTGCAGCGCCGCGAGTGACGGTGCCAGGCTGGCCACGCAATGCAACAGCCGCAGCCCTTGCGGCTCGACGCTGCGCTGGATCTTGCGGTCGAACAGGTCGCGGGCCAGGCTCGGCGTGGCCAGCGCGAAGGCTTGGCGCGTTGGGTCGAATGCCAAGGGTTGCGGCGCTGGCGGCGTTCCGAGCAGCTCCCCGCACGGGTTGCCACACGGGTCGCTGGCAGCGTTCAAAACCGCCGCCGAATGGATGTAAACGGCAATGCTCATGTCATGCCCTCCCCAAAATCAGCGAGCTGTTGACGCCGCCGAAACCAAACGAATTGGACATCACCACGTTGATCGACTGACGCACCGGTTCGCTGAGGAATTTCAGCGCAGGGTATTCGGCGCGGTCGTGGTCGTAGTTCAACGTCGGCAACAGCACGCCGTCGCGCAAACTGATCAGCGACAGCACCGCTTCGATTGCGCCGCTGCCCGCGAGGGAATGGCCGATCGCCGATTTGTTGGCGGTGAACGTCACGTGTTGCTGCCCTTGAGCAAACACCCGTTGCAGCGCCAGGGCTTCGCAACTGTCGTTGGCCTGCGTGGAGGTGCCGTGGGTGTTGACGTGTTGCACCGCGCTGCCGAGCAGTCCGGCGTCTTCGATGGCCGCTTCCATGCATTCCTCGTATTTGCTGCCATCGCGGCTGCTGGAGGTCATTTTTTGCGCCTCGCAGACATTCGCGTAACCCAATACGCGGCCCAGCGCCGTGGCTTTGCGCCGCTGCGCGTGTTCGGCGGATTCAAGGATGACCAGCGCCGCGCCCTCGCTGATGACGAAACCGCAACGGTCGGGCATGAATGGGCGGCTCTGTTCGCTGGCCGGCAGGTCGGCCTGGCACAGCGCGCCGAGGCTGTTGAACATGTAATAAGGCAGTTCGTTGGCCATCAATTCGACAGCGCCGCAAATCGCCAGGTCGATTTCGCCGCGCTCGATGGCCCGGTAGGCGCTGCCAATAGCCATGGTGCCGGCGGCACATGCATCGGAATGGGTGGAAATGTGGTCACGGATCCCGAGTCGCTCGGCGAGGTATTGAGTCTGCTGATCGACCCGCCGCGCGAACGGCGAACTTGCCGGCGCCGGGTGCGCCAGCAGTCGATCGAGATCGACGCGCCCGGCCTCATCCATGCAGTGGCTGGCGCGCTGCAGCTCGTCGCTGTCAGCGCAGTATTTGTTGGCGCCGAGGAATAATCCGCTGCGCGCATGAGCAACGTCGGCCGGGGTCAGGCCGGCATGCTGCAAGGCTTGCCGGGCAACGTAATCGGCCAGCACGCTTTGCCGTGGATGCAGCGCAGCGTTGCCGCCGAACCCGGCGGCGATCTGCTGCCATTGGCCGTCATCGATAAAACCGGCCGCGCAGTTGTTGAAGCCCAACGCCTTGAACCGTGGATGTTCGCGGACACAGGATTGCTTCTGGCAAATCCGCTCGAACAACGTGGCGGCGTCCAGCGCCATGGGCGCCACCAGACCGAATCCGGTCACATAGACTTCTCGTGCCCGCATGAGAACTCCCTACACCGTTTCTTTGACGTGAGTGGCGACAAACTGCTCCACCAGTCGACGCGAAACTTCGTCACCGTCCGCCGGCACCAGACGCGCACTGCAAGCACCACAGACCACTTGCTGACGCTCGTTCAACAGCGCATGGCTGGAACTGCAATCCGGGCAGTCTTGCGGCAGGTAGTTGAAGAGGTTGCGGCACTGCTGCGCCCAATTGCGCACGGTGGTGGCGGCAAACACTTGTGCCGGTTGCATGCCGGCCTTGAGTTGCTCCGGGGCGTAGGCGCTCAAGCTCTGTTCGAGCAGTTCCTTGCCGCTCTCGGTGATGCGGCCGTTGACTAGGAATTCACTGGCGTCGCCGCACACGGCGACGGCGTGATCCAGCACGCTGGTTTTCGGCAACGTGCAGCCATATTGACGGCCCAACTGAAAACTCAGGTCGACGATGTCCAGCGAATCCGCGCTGAGGTCATCGACGATGCTGCTGTTTTCGTCGATATCGTCGGCGCTCATCACCAGCAGTTGCGCGAGGATTTCGCGGGTGCTGGCAATAACGTTTTCCAATTCCAATGGATTGTTCATGTCTATCTCCCTATATATCGTGACTGCTTCATAAATTCGGCACAGGAGAAGTAACTATTCCCACAGAAACTTCTCACGCGGCGGAAATCTAAACTCTGTCCTTAAGGGGAGAGTCAACGAACTATTTGAAGTTTTTCAGCAACTTCGGACGGGCGTTCAAACTGCCTCGGCGCCGCACTCTATTGGTGCGCAGATGGGTGAAGGACGTCTTAATTGCTTAACAAACGCTGGGTAAGGTAGGAAGAGCGCGGTGTCGCGGATGAATACCGTAACAGGCCTGAAAGTTCTAACTTGCAAAAGACAGCACAGACGTACAAGCAACAAAAACCGGACAAGTAAACAGTTATAACTTCATAACCCTTGCTCTATATCAGGGCGGGCGGTAATTACCGCAGTTTGATGGTTTGTGAGTGCGGCCGGAGCAAGCCGCAACAGCGCTGCTGGGTATCTGAATGTCGAGCACAGACAATTGCGCAACTGCGGCGCGCTATACCGTGCGACTTCAGTTACCCAGCCCACTGCCCCGGAGTCCACATGAGCGCACCCATCACCGTCCTTCGCGACACCCATCCGCTGCCTGTCCTCGACGCCTGCAAATGGGAAAAACTCGAAGGCGACCCGCACACCGTCAACCTCAACGCCTACACCAGCGAAGACGGCAGCAAGATCATGGGCACCTGGATCTGCACACCGGGCAAGTGGTACGTCGAATACGTGAAGTGGGAATACTGCGATTTCCGCGAGGGTTATTGCATCATCACCCCGGAAGGCAAAGAGCCAATCCACCTGCGCGCCGGGGATATTTTCGTGGTTGAGCCGGGGATGAAAGGCACGTGGGAAGTGGTCGAAACCGTGCGCAAGTATTTCGTGTTTGCCTGATGCAAAAAACCGGGAATCACCCGACGTGATTCCCGGTAAATGTCGCTAAAGTCCAGATGCAGGGCTGTTGTGGCGAGGGGGCTTGCCCCCGTATGGCGGCGAAGCCGTGGTGAAGTCTGCCAACGCGCAGTCACTGCTGGAAATGCAGGGGAGTGCTTCGCACTCCAACGGGGGCAAGCCCCCTCGCCACAAAGGCTCACTCCTACAGTTTTTGCGGTGTTACTACGGTTTACGGTAGCTGTTGATGATCGCCGAGAAGTCTTTGCCACCCTCCCCGCGTTGGCTCATCGCCTGATACAACTGCTGCGCCACCGCACCGAGTACCACCGGCTGGTGCGCCTGACGCGCCGCTTCGGTCGCCAACCCCAGATCTTTGAGCATCAGTTCGGCACCAAATCCGCCGGTATAACCGCGCGAGGCCGGCGCTGTTTCGACGATGCCCGGCCACGGGTTGTACATCTCCGAACTCCAGCAACGCCCGGTCGAACTGTTGATGATCCCGGCCAGCACGCCAGTGTCGATGCCCAATGCATCACCCAGCGCCATCGCTTCACTGACGCCGACCATCGAAATCGCCAGCAGCAAATTGTTGCAGATCTTGGCGATTTGCCCGGTGCCGACTTCGCCGCAATGGACGATGTTGCGGCCCATTTGTGCCAACACCGGTTGCAGCGTTGCGAACAGCTCTGGGGTGGCGCCGACCATAAAGGTCAGGGTCCCCGCCGTCGCGCCACCGGTGCCGCCGGACACCGGCGCATCCGCCATGGCCACGCCTTGTTTGGCGGCGGCCGCGGCGACATCACGCGCAGTCTGCGGATCGATGGTGCTGCAATCCACCGCCGGCACGCCTTTGCCGATACCGGCGAGCACGCCGTCCTCACCGAGCCAGACGCTGCGCACATGCACGGCGGCCGGCAGCATGGTGATCACCAATTCAGCGTTTTGCGCCGCTTCGCGAGCCGAAGCGCTGATGGTGCCGCCCAGTTGCTCGAGTTCGGCGAGCACGGTTTTGTTCAGGTCGACCAGGTTCAGCGAGTGGCCAGCCTTGATCAGGTTGCGCGCCATCGGCGCGCCCATGTTGCCGAGGCCGATAAATGCGATTTTCATGTCCGGCTCCTTAACGCAAGTTAATGGTGGTGTTCACACCGTCGTTGACGCTGTCGTCATCGAACCAGCGACTGGTGACCGTCTTGGTCTGAGTGTAGAACTGCACCACTTGCTTGCCATACGGGCCGAGGTCGCCGAGTTTCGAACCGCGCGAACCGGTGAAACTGAAGAACGGCACTGGCACCGGAATCGGGATGTTGATGCCGACCTGGCCGACGTCGATTTCATTCTGGAATTTGCGCGCCGCTGCACCGCTCTGGGTGAACAGGCCAGTGCCGTTGCCGAACGGGTTGGCGTTGACCAGCGCAATCGCCTGATCAAGCGTGTCGACTTCCAGCACCACCAGCACCGGGCCGAAGATTTCCTGGGTGTAGATTTGCATCTCGGTGGTCACGCCGGAGAACAGCGTCGGGCCGACAAAGTTGCCCTGCTCAAAACCCGCAACACTGATCTCGCGACCGTCGAGTTCAAGCTTGGCGCCTTCCTTGATGCCGCTTTCGATCAGCTCCAGAATCCGCGCTTTCGCCCGCTTCGAAATGACCGGGCCGACATCGGTGCCCGCCTCGCTACCAGCATTGACTTTGAGTTTCTGCGCCAGCGCCTTCAGATCCGGCAGCCATTGCTTGGCCGCACCCACCAAAACCACCACCGAAGTGGCCATGCAACGCTGACCGGCGGCGCCGAAACCGGCGCCTACCAAGGCATTCAAGGTTTGTTCGCGATTGGCGTCCGGCAGGACCACGGCGTGGTTTTTCGCGCCCATCATCGATTGCACGCGTTTGCCGTGTTTTCCGGCCAAGTCGTAGACGTGCGTGCCGACAGCGGTCGAACCAACGAAGGAAACCGCTTTGATGTCTTTGTGCGTGCACAGCGCATCGACCACGTCTTTGCCACCGTGCACCACATTGAGCACGCCGGCCGGAACGCCGGCCTCAATCGCCAGTTCCACCAGCAGCAGGGTCGACAGCGGATCCTGTTCGGACGGCTTGAGCACGAAAGTGTTGCCGCAAGCGATGGCCATCGGGAACATCCACAGCGGAATCATCGCCGGGAAGTTGAACGGGGTGATGCCGGCGCACACGCCGATCGGCTGGCGCAGCGTGTAAGTGTCGACGCCGCTCGCGACGTTTTCGGCGAACTCGCCCATTTGCAAAGTGCCGATGGAGCAGGCGTGCTCGACCACTTCGAGACCACGGAAAATATCGCCTTCAGCGTCGGCAATGGTTTTGCCCTGCTCGGCGCTGAGGACCACGGCGATGCGTTTGGAGTGTTCACGAATCAATGCCTGGAGCTTGAGCATGATGCGCATCCGCGCGCCGATCGGCGTCAGCTTCCAGGTCTGAAAGGCACGATGGGCGGCGCTGATCGCGGCGTCTACTTCCTGCGCAGTGGCAAACGGCACTTTGGCCAGTACTTGCTGAGTCGCCGGGTTGACGATGTCCTGCCATTCGGTGGTCTGCGATTCAACCCACTCGCCGTCGATCAACAGCTTGACGTTCTGGACCGTGGTTTCGTTTGGCGTGAGCGATGCGTTCATGCTGGTCTCCTGGACTTATTCTTATCTGGAAAGCTATGCAGGGAGCCAAGGCGTGTAAGTCGCCTTGAGATGAGGCGTGTGTCGCGAATTGGTTGTCGGACGGTTTTTGGAGTATAGATGTGCAAACTTCTAATAAGAACGCACATAAAAGCCGGTCCATCATGCAAAAAAACATCACGTCTTTAGGTTCGCTGAACTGGGACGACCTCAAGTTTTTCCTCGAAGTCGCCCGCACTCGCAAGGCCAGCACCGCGGCCAAGCGCCTCGCGGTGGACTACACCACCGTCTCGCGGCGCATCAGTTCGCTGGAAACCGCGCTGGGCACTTTGCTGTTCGAGAAGTCGCGCACCAGCGGCTTCGTGCTGACCGCCGAGGGCCAGCGTTTGCTCGGTTACGCCGAGTCGATTGAAAGCACTTTGCACATGGCGTGCGAGCAGGTTTCCGGCTCCGGCGTGGCGCTGTCCGGGCATGTGCGGATGGGCTGCACCGAAGGTTTCGGGAGTTTTTTCATCACCCCGCAGCTCAGCCATTTCGTCGATGCCTACCCGGCGATCTCGGTCGATATCCTGCCGCTGCCGCACTTCATCAGCCTGTCCAAACGCGAGGCCGATATCGTCATCGCCCTCGAACGTCCGGAGCATGGGCCGTACGTCTGCTGCAAACTCTGCGACTACAAATTGCAGCTCTACGCGACCCAGGATTATTTGGACAAACACCCACCCATCCGCCGCCCGGCTGACCTGGCAAAACATTCTTTCATCAGTTATGTCGATGACTTGGCGTTCAGCTCGGAGCTGCTGTACCTGGCCAACGTGCTGCCCGGCGCCAGCGCCAACTTGCGCAGCACCAGCGTGATCGCGCAATTCGTCGCGGCGCAGCAAGGGCGGTCGCTGGCGATCCTGCCGTGCTTTCTGGCGGCGCAGGACTCCCGGCTGCTGCCGGTGTTACCGGCGGAAATCAACATCACGCGGCAGTTCTGGATGTACTGCCGCGAGGATCTGCGCAAGCTCAAGCGGATCACCCTGTTGTGGGATTACATCCGCGAGGTGACTGAGCAGAATCGGAGTTTGTTGATGGGGGAAAGTCGGGAAATGCTGTTTGCCGATTAATCGGCAATCACCACAATCGCCACCCGGCGATTCTCGGTGCGGCCAGCCGGTGTGTCGTTCGACGCTACCGGTTCAGTGCTGCCGAGGCCTTGCAACTTGATGTTCTGTTGTTTCATTCCGACTGAGGTCAGCACATTGCCCACGCTTTTCGCGCGGCGCAGGGACAGTTGCTGGTTGTAGGTTTCTTTACCCGAACCATCGGTGTGCCCGTCGACCCGCACCCGCTCGATGCCGGCGCCTTGCAGCGCTTTACCGATGCCCTGGACGATTTCGGTGCTTTGCGCATTGAGGGTTTCGACGTCGCTGCCGAACAGGACTTTGCCGGACAGGCCAAACGCCCAACCTTCATCAGTCAGCTCGAAACCTTGTTGTTTAAGCACGGCAATCTGCGCCGGGGTCAGGCCTTGTTGCGGGACGGTCTGGCAGCCGGTCAACGCCAATAACGCCATGAACAGGGTGACGGCGAAAAATCGCAGGGAACGCTGGGGAATCGAGAACACGGAAATTAGCTCCTGGTTTGAACGTGGGCTGGGTGCTCCGACCCGGCCGTTTGTTGGGCGCCTCGGGACAGGCGCTTGGCTTGGTACATCGCGGCGTCGGCGGCATTGAGCAGCGCCCCCGGCGTGGCGCCATGATCGGGGTAGACCGCAACGCCGATACTGAGGGAGGTCAACACCGTGGTGCTGCCGGGCAAGGTGATCGGCACTTCCATGCTGGCGAGGATTTTGTCGGCAATGCGCTCGGCGTCTTCGTTCTTGTGCAGCGGTGTCAGCAGCACGGCGAATTCGTCGCCACCGAGGCGCGCCACCAGGTCTTCTTCGCGTAACTGCGCCCGAACCCGAGTGGCCACCGCGACCAGCACCGCGTCGCCCGCCGCGTGGCCGAAGCTGTCGTTGATTTCCTTGAAGCGGTCGCTGTCGAGGAACAACACCGCCACGCGCTCGTTGAGTTTGTTGGCATTGCGCAACGCACGAATCAACCGACCTTCGAAATATGCCCGATTGGGCAACCCGGTGAGGCTGTCATGGCTGGCCTGATGGGCGAGGGTTTCGTTCTCGCTTTGCAAATGGGTTTGCCAGGATTCGAGCTCATCAAGCAAGGCATTGAAGTCATTGCCGAGGTTGTCCAACTCGGCGATGGCGGCGGGCGGTACGCGTCGGTCGAAGGCGCGTTCGCTGCGTGCGGCGTGCGCCACCGCGGCGAGGCTGCGCAACGGGCCGGTGATGCCGCGCAATTGTCGACGCGCCAGATACAACGCGACCCAGGCACTGACGGCCGTGCACAAAATGATTCCCACCAACCCACTGAGCAAGAAGCGCAGGAGGCTGCCGCCGTGACCGGTGAGCTCGATGCTGCCGATTTCCTGGCCCTGATGGACGATCGGCATGCTGATCGGTTTTTCCAGAAATGCTTTGGCGATCTGCATTTCGAGATCAGAGAGAAATCCGGTCTCCGGGCGCTGCCAACGGGCGAGCAGCACGCCTTGCTCGTCGAGCACCTGCGCGTCGGCGACTTCTTCGGTAGAGGCGATCAACGCCAGCGCTTCGGTGGCAGCCGCCTTGTCGTTGAACACCACCGCCGCTTCGACCGTGTAATTGATCGAGCGCGCGATCAGGTGCAGGTTATGGTCGGCGTAGACCCGCAGGGCCAACACGCCGAGGAACGTCAGCGATACGCTGGCCATGGCCACGCCGACCAGCGCAACAATCAAATGGCCGCGGCCAATGACCGAACGCAACGTGGGGCGATGACTCGATTTGAATAGGCTCATGGTGCCGCCGGCTTGCGGCGCGACAGTTGCAGCACGCTCGGGTGAATGCGCACGCCACTGCGCGCGACGGAATCGAGGTTGACCTCGAAGGACACTTGATCATCGCTGACCCGCAGGCAAAACAGACTGCCAACGGTGCACGGGTCGCTGCCTTCGCTGATGCTCAATATCGGTTGCCCGATCAACGAGGCAAACAAACGGCCGCGCTCATCGGCGGTCAGTTTGCCGATGTACACGGCATCGCAATCGCTGGCAATCGCCGGATTATCGGCAAGCAAGCGTTGCACGGTGACGGGACGTCCGCTGGCCTGGGTCGAGCCCTTGACCAGATCGTCGGTGTATTGAGTCGGGCCGACCACGCACAGGCGCAGTTGCGCAGGCTCGACCGGCCAACGCGCGTAACTGAGAATCCCGAGCACAACCTGGGTCACCGCTTTGGCCCGTTGGTCGGCCATGCTGACGGCGGTTTCAGGTTGAGCGAATGTGATACCGGTCAGCAGACAGAGCACGACGACAAGCAATAGTTGCTTGCAGCCGGTAACGCTCTCTGTCACCCGGACAGCCAACTTCATGCAGGGATTCTCTTCGATTAAACGCAATGATGCCGCAACGATAGCACAGCACCGAACACCCCGCGAGGCCGCTAAACACGGGACTTGCAGCCAGTTTTATGTCGTCAACCGATTGGCAGTTCAAGCGCTAGACTCAATGCCCTCGTCCAACTCCAGCATCAACCCGCTGAGGCGCTTCACTTTGCGTTGCACCGCCTCTTCGAACACACCCGCGCGCGGCTCGATCAGGGTGAACCAGTCCTTGGCGCGGGTGATGCCGGTGTAAATCAATTCTTTGGTCAGCACCGGATTGAGAGCGTCCGGCAGGATCAGCGCCGTGTGCGCAAACTCCGAACCCTGGGATTTGTGCACGGTCATCGCGTACACCGTTTCGACATCGTTGAGCCGGCTCGGCAGGACAAACCGCACGCCACCCTGTCCGTCGTTGCGCGGGAACGCGACACGCAAAACCGGCTTGCCGGCCTCGGGGCCATCGCGCTCCGGCAATTTCAGCGCGATGCCAATGTCGCCGTTCATCAACCCCAGACCGTAATCGTTGCGCGTCATCAGCACCGGCCGACCTTCGTACCACTGCTGATCACCGTCGATCAAACGCGCCTTGAGCAAGGCTTCGGTGATGCGCTGATTCAGGCCTTCCACGCCCCACGGCCCTTTGCGCACGGCGCAGAGCAACTGGAAGGTGTCGAAAGCGTTCAGCACTTGCCGCGCCCATTCGGTCCAGCGTGGATCATCGAGGCTGCTGCCCGGCGCGGGCCGCTGATCGCGCAGCAGGCTCAGGTAATGGCGATAACCGTGTGGCCCGTCGTTGTGGCCGTCGAGCAGCAAGCGCTCCAGCGCTTTGTCCTGCTCACCCTTGAGCGGCAGGGAGAACACGTCTTTGAAGTTGCGCTCGGCCAACAGCTTGCGCGCCTCATCAGGCTGCTGCTGATTGACCCATCGCGCCAATTGGCCAATGCCGCTGCCTTCGCCGAACCGGCGTGAGTGGCGCAACATCACCACTTGTTGGGCCAACGGGTGCGTGCCGTCGGTATCTTCGTGCAGCCCGCTGGCCTCAAGGCTTTCACCGCTGACGGCTTGCAGCCATTGGCGAGTCTGCGGACTGTACCAACCGCCCTCGGCATCGCGGCACAGATCCCCAAGCACGGCGCCCGCTTCCACCGAAGCCAGCTGATCCTTGTCACCGAGCAGTACCAGCCGTGCATGCGCCGGCAAGGCATCGAGCAGATTGGCCATCATCTCCAAATCGATCATCGAGGCTTCATCGACCACCAGCACATCCAATGGCAAACGGTTACCGGCGTGATGACGGAAATGCCGAGTACCGGGACGACTGCCAAGCAAACGGTGCACGGTGGTGACTTCGGAGGGAATCTTCTCGCGCACGGCCTCGGCGACTGTCAGCGATTGCACTTGCTGGCTGATGGACTCGGTGAGCCGCGCAGCAGCCTTGCCGGTAGGCGCAGCCAGACGAATACGCAATGGTTTGCCGGCTTCCACGGCCGGCGCTTGAAGCAGCGCCAACAAGCGCACGACGGTGGTGGTCTTGCCGGTCCCCGGGCCGCCGGTGACGATACTGAACGCGCTGCGGGTAGCGAGAGCACACGCGAGTTTTTGCCAATCGATCACCTCGCCGGGTTTGGCTGGACCGAACAGGCCGGTCAAGCGTTGCAGCAGATCCGCAGGCGTCGCTTCGTGTTCGGCCAAGCGTTGGCGCAGGGCATTGTCGATGCGCCGTTCGTAGGTCCAGTAACGACGCAAATACAGGCGCTTGCCCGACAGCACCAAGGGTCGCTGGCGCGCCGCTTCACTGCCATCTACCGCCAACGCCACCAGACTGCTGGCCGCCAGCGCCTTGCACCAGTGGGCGCCGTCCAGCGCTTCGAGCAATTGCGACGGCAGCAACATCGCTCCACTTTGCACATCACCTTCGGGCGGCAGCGACAGGGCAAAGTCCGGTGCTTTCAGGGTTTCGAACAGGTCCAGGCAAACATGGCCGTGACCGAGCTGGTGACTGGTCAACGCAGCGGCGAGCAACACCAGCGGATCGTCATCGGGCGCGAGTTCGTGGAGAAACGCGACAAACGCTTTGTCCAGCGCTCGCAGCCAGCCGCGTTCGACCCAGCGTGTCAGCAGCAGCAGAAGATCCTCGGCACGGCTCAGCGGCGCCAGGTCGGCCAGGCTTTCGGCCGCGAGCGGCGTCGGCAGCAGATCGGCGAAGGTGCGGCTCATAGCAGTTCTCCCTGTTCCCAGGCGGGCTCAGCCTTGGGTTCGGCCTTGCCCTGGAACAGCCGGTCCAGTCGTTCGATCAATTCCCGCGGCGGCCGGGCGAAATAAACGCCTTGGCTGGCCGCGCGAGTCCCGCGCAGGAACAGGTACAAGGCGCCACCGATGTGTCGGTCGTAATCGTAGTCAGGCAGCCGCGCCTTGAGCTGGCGATGCAGTGCCAACAGGTACAACACGTATTGCAGGTCGTAGCGGTTGTCGAGAATCGACTGTTCCATGGCCTGCTCGGTGTACGCCGCATCGTCGACGCCGAGCCAGTTGGATTTGTAGTCGGCGACGTAATAACGGCCTGCATGCTCGAACGTCAGGTCGATGAAACCCTTGAACATGCCATTGAGCAGCACCGGTTCGGCGGCCACGCGCGCCACGCCGTTGTGGGTGTGTTGGCGCACCAGTTCATCAAGTTTGAGCACGTCGACCGTGTGGCTGGCGAACCAGAACTCCATTTCGACGCGATATTGGCTCAGTTGCTCGAACACCACCGGTGGCTGCCCGCCACCAATGTGCAGCGGCGAGCGCAGCAGGTGTTGCAGCCAGTCGCTCAACGTGACGATCCAGCCTTCCCAGCCGCGTCGGTTGCAGCGACGGCCCACCGCGTCTTCCACGGCTTTCGGTGAAGCATTAAAACCTTCATCGCCGGCCCATTCGAGCAAACCGTGGAGGAATGTGCCAGGGTTTGGACCACGCGGAAAGCGGTGAATGTCCGCGCCGCCGGTCGCCACTTCGCGTGGCGCTTCGGGATCCAGACGTTCATCGTCGAAGAGCTTTTGCGCCTGCGGATTCTCCGGCGCTTCGTCGCTGCCCACGCTCATGCTGTCGCCAATGCGCAAGGCACTGTAAGAAGCAATCCACCAGTTTTCACTGGCCTTGCGCTTGGGGATCAACGGCGCGAGCAAGGTCGCTTCATTGCGCGGCGGATGGTAGAGCTCGGACGTTGCCTCGGGCATTTCGCTGTAGCTGAGCGCGGGGCAGTCTTGCTGCAAGTCTTCGAGCCAACGGGTCAGACCGGCGGATTCGGCCAGTGCCGCGCCGCCGCCCAGCAGGTAACCCAATGCTGACAGGTGCAGCACCGAGCTGTTGTTATTGCCACGTTTGAGATCGGTGACACCCAGCCAGCACGCATGCTGCGCGCGGGTCAGCGCGACGTAGAGCAGGCGTAAATCTTCGGCCAGACGCTCGTCATCGGCCAAGGCGATCAACTCGGCAGTCGGTTTCAGCGTTACTTGCGCCTTGCCCGCCGCGTCGTGGTAATGCAATGGCAGACGACTGCCGTCCACCGGTTTCGCCGAGCAGATGAACGGCAGGAACACCAACGGATACTCGAGGCCCTTGGATTTGTGGATGGTGACAACCTTGACCAGTTGTTCATCACTTTCCAGACGCAGGATCTGTTCTTCTCCAGCCTGCCCCGACAACGCCAGGTGCTCGGACAGATGTCGAATCAGCGCTTGTTCGCCATCCAGTTCGGCGGCTGCTTGTTGCAGCAGTTCGGAGAGGTGCAAAAGGTTGGTCAATACCCGTTCGCCGTCGCTGCGGGTGATCAATGCCTGGGGCAACTGGAAGTCGTGCAGCAAGCGCCGGAGCATCGGTAGCACGCCTTGCTTGCGCCAGATCTCGCGATAACGGCGGAACTGCATGACCCGCGCTTCCCAGGCCAATTCGTCCTGATTCAACTGCTCGAGTTCTGCCAACGAGAGGTTCAGGGTGATGCTGGCGAGCGCGGCGCGCAACGGGCGTTCGGCATCGGGTTCAGCGCAGGCCTTGAGCCAGGTCAGCAGGTCATGCGCCTCCTGAGCGGCGAACACCGAATCCTTGTCCGACAGGTAAACACTGCGCACACCACGAGCAGACAGTTCACCGCGCACGGCTTGGGCCTCTTTGCCGTCGCGGACCAGAATCGCGATATCGGCCGGCAACAGTCCGCGGAACGCTTTACCGTCCTGGGTGAATCCCGCCAGCCCCTGTTGTCCGCCATTGAGCAGCGCGGTGATTTCGCTGGCACACGCGGCGGCCAGTTGTTGTCGATAAACCACACCGGACAGCGGTTGTTCGGCGACCAGATGCCAGATGTTCAGCGCCGCCACGCTTTGCCCATCGACGTGCAGAACTTCCTTGCGACCCTGGGATTGCACCGGCAGGAACGGCACCGGATTTTCGCCACTGTCCTCGCGAAAGAGAAACGCACCGCGTCCGGTTTCTCGCAATTCGGCGCGCTCGAAAACGTGGTTCACCGCGTTGACCATGCCGTGGCTGGAGCGGAAGTTGGTGCCCAGTGTATGCAAGCGTCCGGTGGTGGCCTGGCGGGCGCGCAGGTAGGTATAAATGTCGGCGCCGCGAAAGGCATAGATCGCCTGTTTCGGGTCGCCGATCAGGAACAGTCCGCACTCGGGATTATTCTCTTCGATGCGATAGATGCTCTCGAAGATGCGGTACTGCACCGGGTCGGTGTCCTGGAATTCGTCGATCAACGCCACCGGGAACTGTTCACGAATCAGGCTGGCCAGGCGCTCGCCGCCGTCGGCCTGCAGTGCTGCATCGAGGCGCAATAACATGTCGTCAAAGCCCATCTCTGCACGACGACGTTTTTCCTCTTCGAATCGAGCACCGACCCACTGCGCGGCGTGCTGCAGAACCGCCGCGTCGGGCGTCGGCAATCCGTCGAGACTGAGCTTCAGGCCGGGCATCGCGTCCAGGCCCGGATGACGAGGCACTTCACCCTTCCAGGCTTCTGCCATGCCATCGGGCGTCAGGCGCGTGAAGCCAGTACCGATGTCCAGTTGCTCGAGGGCTTCGTCCGCCGCCCAGGCTTTGATTTTCTCGAACCACGGTTCGAAGTAGCGCGCCTGCATCTTCCGTCCGTCGACGGTTTTACTCGCCACGCCCTGCTGGCAGATTGCGAGCAATTCGTCTGCCCATTGTTGCCAAGGCATCTTCAGGTCGACCAGCGCGGTGCGTCGTTCGAGCAAACTTTCGGCGATCAACTCGGCAGGTTCTTTGCCCTGAATACTCTCGCGCTCGCTGGCAAACAGACCTCGCACGCGCGGCAGCAATGCGGCAGGGCCGCCCCAATTGGTGCGAACCCAACTTAGCGCATCGTCCTGCATCGGGTAGCAAAACAGCCGCCAATAATCGCGCAGCACTTCACCGAGCAAATCGCTGTGATCGGTTTCCAGGGTCTGGGTAAACAGACTGCCGCTGTCGAACGCATGTTCGCGCAACATGCGCTGACACCAACTGTGGATGGTCGAGACCGCCGCTTCATCCATCCATTGCGCCGCGATGTCGAGGCGATTGGCGCAACCGGACCATTGCTCGGGAGAAAACTCTTCGCGCAACTCGGCAATCAGGCTATCGGGAGCTGGCGTCTCGTCGCGGAAGTAGCGGGCAGCCTCCGCAAGGCGGGTTCGAATGCGTTCGCGCAACTCTTTGGTGGCCGCATCGGTGAACGTCACGACGAGGATTTGCGGCGGCAGCAGTTCACGTCCAAACCCGCTGGATTCGCCGCCATGGCCAAGGACCAGGCGCAGATACAGCGCGGAGATGGTGAAGGTCTTGCCGGTCCCGGCACTGGCCTCGATCAGTTGGCTGCCACGCAGCGGGAAGGCCAGCGCTAATGGTTTGTTCGTGTTCATGAGCGCGCACCTTCGCTGGTCAGTGATCGCCAAGGTGCTTCAAGCAATGGCCGGTATAAAGAGTCGCACCAACCGGCGAATGTCTCGTCGGCGATCAGACTGTCGTAATCGGCAAACTGCCGCGCAAGTGCCGGACTTTCGCGGCGCTCGCCATCGGTGGTCTGGCCGTCCCCTTCATAAGCTTTGCGCGCGGCGGCCTCGGCTTTGACCGGGTCGGTTTGACCGAGCCAGGCAAACGCGGTTTTTACGGCGATCGGCAGTGGCTGGCGCATACCGGTTTGCCAGGCGAGCAGCAGATTGCCGAGCGCTTGCAATGCGGCGCTCTTCTCCAAGGGTTCGAGCAAAAGGCTGTCGTCACTGGCGACCAGCGCGGTGGTCATCGACAAACCACTGGCGCAGGCAACCAGATGATTGACCCACGGACGAGTCAGTCGATGCCATTTGCGCGTCTTGATCGAGCCGATGCTGTTGGGAATGGTGGTAACCGAGAGTAGACCACCGTCGGCGCGTTGATGCAGCCCACTGAGCCAGCCTTCGAGGCGCAAGCCGTGCAATTCCAGACTCACCGGCAAGGCACTGGTGAGCGGCGTTGGCCATAACGTCAGAAGTTGCTGGTAGCGTTGCAGCAGGTCTGGGAGCGGCTCGATCAACTCTCGTTGCAGCCATTCGCCAAAACCGGCCATTGGCAGCAGCCCGCTGTTTTGCAGACGCAGCGCATGAGCCTCCAGCGCTTGATCGGCGTTCTCCAGTTGGCCCAGTGCGGCTTCGAGCAAACTGTCGCTGAGGCTATAGCGCTGCAGTGCGTCGAGGACAAACGGTTCTTCGTCGGCCAGCGGCATTTCGGCGGCTTGGAAGAATACTTTCAGGCGTTGGCTGAAGAAATGTCTGACAGGGTTGCGGAGGAAATCCTGTAACTGTCCGAGGCTCAGCGGTTCGTCCTGAACATAAGGTTCAAGGACCTCGGCGTCGGTTGCAGGTTTTTTCGACTGGTGAAGCACTTGCCACTCGCTGGCATAACTGAACAGCGCATCGCCTTCGTGGAAGTAGCGGGCACTGAACGGTTGCAGGGGATGCTCTTGGGTCATTGCCTCAAGCAACGATTCATCCTCGTCATTCAGCCGCCAACCGCTGGCCAGGTGATCACGCAGTTGGCCGATCAACACCGAGGCTGGGCGTTCGCTGTTATCGCGAATGCTCCGGCCGACCCAGGAGATATACAGTTGATTTCGCGCGGACAACAGCGCTTCCAGCAGCAGGTAGCGATCGTCTTCACGCCGCGACCGATCGCCGGGACGGTAATCGCTGCCCATCAAGTCGAAGTCCAGCGGCGGCTGCGCGCGTGGGTAATCGCCGTCATTCATTCCGAGCAGGCACACCAGTTTGAAAGGGATCGCGCGCATCGGCATCAAAGTGCAGAAATTCACCGCGCCGGCGAGAAAGCGCTGAGACAAGCGCCCTTGGTCGAGACCTGCCAGCCAGGCTTCGCGCACTACGGTCAGCGGTAGTTCATCCTGCAACCCTACCGACTCGCAGGTATCCAGCCAGGTTTCGCGCAGCTCTTCGAGTTGAGCCAGCAGGTAATCGTCGTGTTCGTTGCTGGCCTTGAAAAACAACTGCACCAAGCCTTGCAGTCGCACGCCCCACTCTTTCGGCGGCGCCGGTTGGGTGAGCTCCTGATGCGCGATTTCCAGCGCATCGAGCAGGGCGACCAAAGGACCGATCAGTGCGGCATCGAGGCCGCCAATTTCGTCGTAAGGCTCGATGCCTTCGCAGGCACTGGCGCTGCCGACGGCGTAACCCAGCAGCATGCGGCGCAGGCCGAAACGCCAACTGTTCTGCTCCAGTTCTGGCGGCAGACCGAGGCCGGCCCGCTGTTCGGCATTCATACCCCAGCGGATGCCGGCGCCTTCGATCCAACGATGCAGCGTCGGCAAGTCACGCTCTTCCACGCCGAATCGGGCCCGGAGCGCGGGCACATCCAGCAGGTCGAGGATCTCGCTGACCGGGAAGCGGCTGTCCGGGAGCTTGAGCAGGTGCTCGACGGCGATCAATAGTGGATCGCGGCCCCTCTGGCCCTGGTCGGCCAAGGTGAATGGAATGAAGCGCGGGTCATAACGTTCCAGCTGACCGAACACCGCGCGGATATGCGGCGCGTAGCTGTCGATATCGGGAACCATGACGATGACGTCGCGAGGCCGCAGGTCTGGATCGGCACTAAAGCGTTCGAGCAATTGATCGTGGAGAATCTCGACTTCGCGCTGTGCGCTGTGGGCAATGTGGAAGCGAATCGAGTGGTCGCTTTGCAGATTGACTGCCGGCCAATGCTCGCGAGTTTCGTTTAATGGACGCAGTTCGAGGATGTCGTCCTGTAACTGATTGAGCATGTTTTGCGGATTGTTTTCGCTGAACAGGTCGATGCGACCATCTCGAAATGCCGCGCGATAGCTGTTCGGGTCATCGTAGCTGTCAAGCAGGCTGATGTAGTCGCGCCCTTGTTTACCCCACGCCGCCAATAAGGGATGTGCATGTTGGTGAAGGGTTTGCGGATCGAGCACAACCGGCATCCCGCTTTTGCGCGACTGCCGTTTGTATTGATGCCGCAGCAAGTCCTTATCGGCGACGATGTCTGCCCAATGGTAACGACATGGGTTGTGCACGCAGAGCAGGACCTGACTGAATCGCGCCAATCCGGCAAGAGCTTCAAGTGCTTGTGCGGGTAGTGAAGAAATCCCGAAAACGATTACTCGGGACGGTAAACCGGCAGGCGCTTCATCGAGGCTGTTGATGCGCTCAATGAAACGCTGGTGGACACCGGCACGGCTCTGCGCCATGCCTTGCTCGCCGACATCCAGAAGCAGCGCGCGCCACAACTCCGCTTGCCAGCAATTGGCTGGGGTCAGCGGCTTCGCTTCGCCTCTGCCATTCCTCAGTTGATGTTTTCCTTCCGCCCAATCTTCGAGCCAGTCGGCTCGGTAGACCTGATATTGGTCGAACAGATCGGCGAGGCGTTCAGACAACTGATAGCGTTTGCGCAGATCGGTGTCGTGGGTAAGAAAGCGCTGCAGAGGTTCGAAATGCGGTTGGTCGATTAACTGCGGCAGCAGTCTCATCAGACGCCAGGTCAGTGGTGCTTTATCGAGCAGAGATTTGACCGGGATTTCATCTCGGCCAAGGACCATGCGATACAGCTGCCACATGAAACTGCCCGGCAATTGCACATCGATTGCCGCGGCGATACCGCAGCCGCCCATGTCGTCATCTTCAGGGTCTTCGGCGAGTGCGAGCTTCAGCCATTGAGCAATGCCGTTGCTCTGAACCAAGGCTATTTCATTTTCCAGGGGAGCCAGCGGGTAATGCCGCATTACGCCGATCACCAGGCTGCGCAGTTCATCAAGACTGTTGCTTTGAACCACCATAAACCCGGCATTGAGGGACGCTGCGTCCGGCATAAAGGCTTCCTTGGGTAAATACAAAAGCTAGGGCCGAACCTTAGCATTGTCGAGGGACTGTGACAGCCGCAAGGCGTCCGAGAATGCTGTAGGAACTTTTCCACCGGACAAACAAAACCCCTACCTGCGTACGCAGATAGGGGTTTCGGAATTTAATCTTGACGATGACCTACTCTCACATGGGGAAACCCCACACTACCATCGGCGATGCATCGTTTCACTACTGAGTTCGGGATGGGATCAGGTGGTTCCAAGGCTCTATGGTCGTCAAGAAATTCGGGTACCGAACCGTGGCCAGATGGCCTCGCTTCAGCAAATTGGGTATGTGACAGCTTCGGTATTTGTG
>NZ_MKGS01000167.1:0-37611 GCF_002836905.1 Pseudomonas sp. 43NM1
GTCGTTGGGTGATCAGGCGCAGGCGCAAGACGTTGTCCGTCAGCCAATCGACAGCGGCGACTTGCGCCGGGCGACCGTCGCGTTGCGGGTCGAAGGTGTGCACCTGCAAGTCTTCCACCACCGAACACTGACAGGCCAGGCGCCAGCCTTGCTGACGTTGCTCGGCGCTCAAGGCATCCGGGCGGCTGTCATTGGGCAGGCCTTGCACGCATTGCACCAGGCACGCGTGACAACTGCCGGCACGGCAACTGTAGGGCACGGCGACGCCGTTCTGATTCAAGGCATCGAGCAAGTTGCTGCCCGCCGTCACTGACCACTGGCGCTCGCCGACCCGCACCTCAGGCATCGACGTTCTCCCACGCCGCCGCGCACCGATTGCGCCCATCGCGCTTGGCCCGGTACAACGCCTGATCGGCGCGTTGCAGGGCTTCGTCGAGGTCGTCGCCGAGTTCCAGCAAGGTCATGCCGGCGCTGAGGCTGAGGTTGCTGACGTCGAGGCCAAACAGTTCGACATCGGTGAAGGCAATGCGCAAACGCTCGCAACACGACGTCAGGCGCTCGGCGTCGCAATCGGGCAGCAACACCACAAATTCTTCGCCGCCGTAACGGGCCAATACGTCGCCGTTGCGCAGGCACGCCGTGGCCACACCGGCAAAGGCTTGCAGCACCTGATCGCCGGCAGCGTGGCCGTGTACGTCGTTGATACGTTTGAAGTGGTCGAGATCGATCAGCGCCAGACCGTGGACCACGCCATTGTCCATCGCGTTGAGCTCGCGCGTGGCGAGGCGCAGGAAGTGCCGACGGTTGAACAATCCGGTCAATTCATCGGTGGCGACCAGGTCTTCGAGTTGGCGCATCATCCCGCGCAACGTGTCCTGATGCGCCTGCAATGCGAAGCGCCGTTGCCGCATCAACTGGCGCGAGGCCTGGACGTAGCGGGCGTAAAGCACCAGCCACACCAGCACGATAAACAGCACGCACACCTGCAACAGCGCCAACGCCGGGTCGGCCAACTGGAATTGGTAGCCCTCCCACAACGTGATCGCGCTGAAACTGAAAAACACCAGTAACGCGCAACGCACAAACGCTCGGCGCGACAGGTGAAACAGGCCGAACAGCAGGATCAGGATGTAGAAGACGAGGAACGCACCGCGCGCGTCGTCGAGATGGAAGATCAGCCAGGTTTGCCAACCCAGGCCCAGCAATACCTGGAGTTCGGTCAGGCTCGGGTCGGCGTGGCGCAGGTTGTAGCCGCTGTAGAAAACCGCAAACAGGGCCGCCTGGCTGGCGACCACCAACGCACTGCCGATTACCACGCTGGCCAGAGGCGCCGCGTAGTGACCGGTGAAAAACGCCAGCCACAGCAGCAGCAATGCGAGGGCATAGGTGCCGGCCGCGAGGGCAAAACGTTTAAGTAACAGGCGCTGAATGGCGTTATGGGTCAATCGTTGACTCACCAGAAAAAAGAAGCTGAAAGAGTGTCCTACTCTACAGGCCGTGTGCCACTTTAGTGGCGCGACCGGTAAATGACCAACCAATTTTCAGGGCGGAAAACTGGCGTCAAAAGCATGGCCCTTATGTTCAATATTTGCGGCTACTGCAGATCTGGAACTCCGTGTGGCGAGGGGGCTTGCCCTCGTTCGGTTGCGCAGCGGCCGGCAGATTCAGCGAAGCGGTGTGTATACGGGAAATGCTGGGGAGTGCTGGGGGAGTGCTTCGAACTCCAACGGGGGCAAGCCCCCTCGCCACAGCAAGCCCCCTCGCCACAGTTCCATGTCCGACCAAAAGCCAATGTGTGTCTGCTACCGAGGCGCGTTATACTGCCGCGCCTTTTTAGCGTCGCGCCTGCTGCCCCGGCGTGCCTTGTAAAGGTGCTTGCAACCGACCGAAGCACCCAAGCTGCAAGCACCTTATTGAATGTTCCCGTCTTTTAGAGGAGCGCGACTCATGACCGTGATCAAGCAAGACGACCTGATACAGAGCGTTGCCGACGCCCTGCAGTTCATTTCTTATTACCACCCCGTTGATTTCATTCAGGCGATGCACGAAGCCTACCTGCGCGAAGAATCGCCAGCGGCGCGTGACTCGATGGCGCAGATTCTGATCAACTCGCGGATGTGCGCCACCGGCCACCGCCCGATCTGCCAGGACACCGGCATCGTCACGGTCTTCGTGCGTGTGGGCATGGACGTGCGTTGGGATGGCGCCACCATGAGCCTGGACGACATGATCAACCAAGGCGTGCGCCAAGCGTACAACCTGCCGGAAAACGTCTTGCGCGCCTCGATCCTAGCCGACCCGGCAGGCGCGCGCAGAAACACCAAGGACAACACCCCGGCCGTTATCCACTACTCCATCGTCCCGGGTAACACCGTGGAAGTGGACGTGGCGGCCAAGGGCGGCGGTTCCGAGAACAAATCGAAAATGGCCATGCTCAACCCGTCCGACTCGATCGTCGACTGGGTGTTGAAAACCGTGCCGACCATGGGCGCCGGCTGGTGCCCACCGGGCATGCTCGGTATCGGCATCGGCGGCACCGCCGAGAAAGCTGCGGTGATGGCCAAGGAAGTGTTGATGGAATCCATCGACATCCACGAGCTGAAAAAGCGCGGCCCGTCCAACCGCATCGAAGAGATGCGCCTGGAGCTGTTCGAGAAGGTCAACCAACTGGGCATCGGCGCCCAGGGCCTCGGTGGCCTGACCACCGTGCTCGACGTGAAAATCATGGATTACCCGACCCACGCCGCTTCGTTGCCGGTGTGCATGATCCCCAACTGCGCCGCCACCCGTCACGCGCACTTCGTGCTCGACGGTTCCGGCCCGGCCTCGCTGGAAGCGCCACCGCTCGACGCCTACCCGGAAATCGTCTGGGAAGCCGGTCCGTCGGCGCGTCGGGTCAACCTCGACACGCTGACCCCGGAAGAAGTGCAGAGCTGGAAACCGGGCGAAACCGTGTTGCTCAACGGCAAGATGCTCACCGGTCGCGACGCCGCGCACAAGCGCATGGTCGAGATGTTGAACAAGGGTGAAACCCTGCCGGTGGACCTCAAGGGTCGCTTCATCTACTACGTCGGCCCGGTTGATCCGGTGCGCGAAGAAGTGGTTGGCCCGGCTGGCCCGACCACCGCAACGCGGATGGACAAGTTCACCCGGCAGATCCTCGAACAAACCGGCCTGTTGGGCATGATCGGCAAGTCCGAGCGCGGCCCGACCGCGATCGAAGCGATCAAGGACCACAAAGCCGTGTACCTGATGGCAGTCGGCGGTGCGGCTTACTTGGTGGCGCAAGCAATCAAGAAATCCCGCGTCGTGGCGTTTGCCGAACTGGGCATGGAAGCGATCTACGAGTTCGACGTCAAAGACATGCCGGTGACCGTTGCGGTCGACAGCAAGGGCGAGTCGGTTCACATCACCGGTCCTGCGATCTGGCAGAAAAAGATCAGTGAAAGCCTGGCAGTAGAAGTGCAGTAAGCGCTTCAGCTGACATGAAAAGGCCGGGACGTCTTAGCGACGCCCCGGCCTTTTTTTGCCCATGAGTATTGCCAACGGAATAAAAGCATCTCGCTTAATTACATTTGATCTAAGAAATCCTTGCGACCTGTCAGATCTGACAGGTTACGTCCTGTGCCCTTCTTGTTAGCGTCTGATCCATCCAGCGACACCGTTTGCCGCGGGCGAGCGCCAAGCTCAAAAACAGGATCAGCCCCATGGAAGACCAAGCGTCCCTGAGCATCATTGAACCCTCGATCGCCAAGAGCGCATCGATCGCCACCATCGGCAAAAGCTGGGGCAAGGTGGGCGCGACGGGCGCCGCTTCATTTGCATTGCCTCTGCCTTCTTCGCCCGGCCGCGGCTTTGATCCTCAGCTCACGCTGAGCTACAGCAGCCAGTCGGGTAACGGGCCATTTGGCATCGGATGGAATTTAAGCCTCAGCGCCATTACCCGCCAGACCGATAAAGGCGTGCCGCGTTATACCGACGATGACGTGTTCCTCAGCCCGTCAGGCGAAGCACTGATGGCTGAGCGCGACCGCGAAGGCAAGATCAAATCCAGAGACGAGACCCAATACCGGGGTTTGCCCATCGGTCCGCACACGGTTACGCGGTACTTTCCCCGGGTAGAAACCACGTTCGACCTGGTCGAATGCTGGCGCTGCGCCGCCAACCCTGACGGCTTTTGGCTGGTACACGGGGCTGACGGCAGTCTGCACCTTTTCGGCAAAGTCGAGACCGCGCGCAAGGCTGACCCGCAAGATTCGAAACGGATTGCCTCCTGGTTGCTGCAGGAGAGCATGAATGTTCGCGGCGAGCACATCTGTTACGAATACAAGACTGAAGATCCGTCCGAGACCCCAGCCCCGCATGACTACCGGGCACAGCGATATTTGCATAAGGTGCTATATGGCAACCTTGCGGCATGCGCTGATTTGTACGGCTGGGAATTACCCCAGGCACCAGAGCCTTCATGGCTCTTTCACCTGGTATTCGACTATGGCGAACGCACGCTGGACCTGACTGAAAAACCTGTCTACGACGGCGCGACGCTCAAGCCCTGGCTATCCCGGCACGACCCCTTCTCGACCTATGGTCACGGCTACGAAGTCGGCACTCGACGCCTCTGCCGGCAAGTGCTGATGTTTCACAATTTTGCGCAACTGGGTGACGAGCCTGTGCTGGTCCGCCGCTTGCTGCTGGAATACTCGGAGAGCACAGCGCCCTGGTCCTACAGCCAAATCAGGGCGGCGCACTACCAGGCGTATGACGCCAGCGGTGCCGTGGAAAACATGCCGCCGGTGGAGTTCGACTATTCACCGTTCGAACTCAATACCCAGCCGAAACCGTTCTTCCCGTTCGACAACATGCCGGGCATCGAAGACGGGCGGTTCTATCAATGCGTCGACCTGTTCGGCGAGGGCCTGCCAGGTTTCCTGTGCCGCTACGACCAGTGCTGGTACTACCGGGAGCCGTTGCGTGATCAGGCCGGCGGCGATCAGATCACCTATGGACCGTGGACAGCACTCGACAAAATCCCGGTGGCCGACCGCAATAAGCCAGCGCATCAGGCCCTGATGGACCTGACCGGCGACGGTCGTCCCGACTGGGTGATCGCGGTACCTGGAATGGCCGGCTTCCATAAGTTGAACCCGGACAAAACCTGGTCTGCCTTCATTCCGTTCGCGGCATTCCCGGTGGAGTTTTTCAACGTTCTTGCGCAGCTGGGTGACTTCACGGGCGCCGGCCTCGACTCTCTCGCGCTGATCGGCCCCAAGGCGGTTCGCCTTTACACCAGCCAGCGTGAAGATGGCTTCGCCAAGGGCGAGGATGTCCTTCATACGCCGATAGACGATCGCTTGCCATTGATCAGCAACTCACGCAGCGAACTGGTGTTTGTGGGCAATCTGCTGGGCAGCGACATGACCGAGTTGTACCGTATTCGCCACGACAAGATCGAATGCTGGCCGAACCTGGGGCATGGGAAGTTTGACAAAGGCTTCGTCATCAGCGGCCCGACCTTCGAGTACACGAAGTTCGATGCGGCGCGCGTACGCATCGCGGACCTGAACGGGTCCGGCGCGCCTGCGCTTATCTATCTGAACTCAGATCACTTCCATATTTACCTCAATCAAGGCGGCAACGGGTTTGCGAAAGATCCGATTACTGTCCCATGGCCCGAGGGCGTGCGTTACGACAACCAGTGCCAGGTCACCTTCGCCGACCTGCAAGGGCTCGGCTGCCCCAGCCTGATCCTGACCCTCACGCATATGAAACCGCAGCACTGGCGCTACGACTTTGTCAGCGCCAGGCCGTACCTGATGACCGCCAGCAACAACAACATGGGGTGCAGCACTGAGGTGGTGTATCGCAGTTCCGCGCAGGAATGGCTGGATGAAAAACAACGGATTCTCAAGTTCAATCGTCTTCCCGTGTGTTACCTGCCCTTCGCGGTGCAAGTCGTCAGTCGACAAACCCAGCGGGATGAAATTACCGGCAATTGCCTGAATCAGTTTTTCAGTTATTTCGAGGCCTGGTACGACCCTCTTGACCGTGAATTCCGCGGCTTCGGCCGTTTGCACCAGACCGACAGCGAAACCGCTTCGAATGAAGACGAAAGCTTCACCGCACCGGCCCTGGTGTGCACCTGGTTTCACACTGGCAGACAGATCGACATGCCTCGCGACGGTTACTTCGATCGTGATGATAAGGCGCACCCGTTGGGCGGCACGCTTTTTTGTCGGTATCACCCTGACGATGAGTACGAAGAGCTCATCACACCTGCGGATGAAACCACCGCCCATGCCATCGCACGCTCCCTCGCCGGCGCAGTGCTGACATTGGAAACCTACGCGCAGGCTGACCCGTTCCCGGCAGCGCCCTACCGGGTGGAACACTCCCGATACATCGTGCGCGAAGTGCGCGGGCGAGGTGAACACTACCCCTACGCGGTGCTGATGCCTTCGCTGCTGGAAACCATCACCTACAACTACGAACGCTACATCGACGACCCGCTGTGCCACCACGCCATCAACTTGAGTCGGGATACCTTTGGGCTGACGACCCACAGCGTTGCCGTCAGCTATGCCCGGCGCCTGACGGAGGCGGACAAGTCACCGTTTGTTGATCCCGATGAAGATAAATGGTGGATTGACGCCCACGATCCGGCTCAGCAGTCCTACTACTTGAGCGAAACCCGCGCCGAGTTCATTCACTTGCCCGACCTGCAAGGCTGGCGGCTCGGTCTTCCCTACCGGCAACGCGGTAATGCTCTTGTTTTGCCCAAGAAGCCAACCGTCGCAGGCCTTGATCCCCAGGAGATTTCGTACGAACGGTTACTCGAACTCTTCACCTCAGCCCACTGGGTCGCTGCACGGGTATTGACCTCGCAATCTGTGCAACGCTACGTTTCTACAACCAATGGCGAGTTGCCGGATGGCACTGCGCAATTCGAGGCATTGGCAGGGCCGATGGAAATTGCTCAACTGAACAAGGAGGCGCTGGAGGTCTACGGCGACGTAACGCCTGCGATCGATATCCGGGCAGAACTTGAGAAGATTGGTTATCTGCCTATGAAGCTGTTCCTCGGCACAGACAAAGCGGCCGACGAAGAAGAGGACCAACAGAGGAATCTGTGGTCCGCCCTCTACCGCTTTGCCGAGTATGCAGGCCTTGATCGCTTCTACAGGGTGATTAAATACAACGAAACCCTGAGCCATGGTGTAACCGAAGCGACATACGACGATTACTCTCTCGCATCCCTCAGCGTCAAGCTGCCGGATGGCTGCACCACTCGCGTCGAGTACGACTACCACTCACTGCAACCCCTGCGCATCACCGATGCCAACGATAATGTTGAAGAGGCCCTTAACGGACCATCAGGTCCCCACACCGTTACTTATCACGGAACAGAAAACGGTATTCCCGCCGGATTCCTGCCCATCGACAAATACAACCGTCCTGAAGATGCCAGCCCCGCCACGGCGATCGAATTCTCGAAGCAAGCGCTGCAAGACGCGGCCAGCACCTTTCGCAAGGACCTGTTCAGCTGGATGGGCCTGTTACCCGACTCCGTGCGGCAGACACCCGAGTGGCTGAGTGACTGGATCACACAAGGTTACGTGTTGCACAGCCAGCACATACGCGCCAGTGCGCGCCTGCGCCTGGCCCGGCTCAAGTCCCGGACGTCGGCAGAGCAAGCGTTGTGGGACCTGCTCGTCAGCGTGCCGCGCATTCCGGTGCACAGCGTCGCTTTAAGCGCAGACCGTGACTATTACGATGAAGAACCCTCGCAGATCCGGATTATCCTGAACATCGTCGATGGTTTTGGACGCGCCTTGCAAACCCAGCAACGGGTTGAACCGGGTGATGCCTATGTCGTGGAAAACGGCAAACTGGTGATCGAAAACGGCAAGCCAAAAGTTGCGCACGCCGAGCGGCGCTGGCGCATCAGCGAACGCGTGGAATACAACAACAAGCAATTACCGGTACGAACCTATCGCCCCTACTTCGCCAACGCCTACGGCTACATCGATGACGAGTGCTTCAAGGAGTTCGGCCATCACGATAAGAGTTTCTACGATGTGCTGGGTCGCCTTAACAAGATCATTAACGCCAAAGCGGATATCGCGCTTGAAATAATCCACCCCTGGTACACCACCAAGCTGGATTTCAATGACACCTACGTCGCGCCGGACACGAAAGACCCCACGGCGGACAAGCGATCATGAGCACTGTCGACTGGAAAACACCGTCGGTGGCGTCCCATGATGCGCGAGGCCTGCCAGTGCGCCAGATTGCCTACTTGCGTAATGAGGCAGGCGGCACCGTGGAGCCGCTCATTACCCGACTACGCCATGACGTTATCGGGCGGCAGGTGGAGCAACGGGACCCGCGACTGGCCAACGCTCCCAAACCCAACCTCGCCACGGTCTACGGCCTGGCCGGACAAGTGGTCAAGGTCGACAGCGTCGACGCCGGTGTGCGGACAATTCTCACGGGGCTGGCCGGTGAACTACTCCGGCGCTGGGATGGACGCGGCAGCCACTGGCGCACCACTTACGACAACCGGTTGCGTGTGCTCACGCTTGTAGAGAACGATCAACCGGACGTCGAAACCCTTACCTACGCCTCTGCGCTGGCGGATCCGGGCCTCAACTTGCGCGGCCAGTTGATCGAGCAAGTCGATGCCTCAGGCAATGTGGCGTTCACAAGCTTCAACCGGCACGGCCAACCGCTGCGCGAAAGCCGAACGGTCACCGAGGCGGGCACCTTTAGCAGCAGCCGGACCTACAGCCCGCTTGGCATGGTACTCACCGAGACCGATGCCGGTGATCACCAACGGCAGTTGTTCCACGACATCGCCGGGCAGTTGAACACTTCACAACTGCGGCTCAACCCCGGGGGCGCCTGGCAGCCCGTTCTGGTATACGCCCGCTACAACGCCGCCGGCCAGATCATCGAGCAACTGGCCGGCAACCAGATCGTCAGCACCTGGACTTACGATGACGCCGACGGTCGTCTCGACACGTTGACCGCCGGCGCACCCCGGCAGGACCTGCACCAGCATCTTCAGTACGTTTATGACCGGGTCGGTAACGTACTGCGCATCAACGATCTCGCCTTCAAACCGGTGTACTTCAAGAACCATTTAATGGATGGTCACCGCACGTTCTCTTATGACTCGCTGTATCGGCTGACTCGCGCCACCGGCCATGACGCCACTCCGAGTTCCGACCTGCCGGGCCGTCCGATGCCGAGCGACCCGAAAAACCACCTCAATTACAAACAGACTTTCACCTACGACCACAGCGATAACCTGATCAGGGTGGTCCATGAGCGTGCAGTGGGCGGCTACACCCACCAGATGTCAATCGACCCGAACAGCAACCGTGGTGTGCGCTGGAAAGAAGCGGATCCCATCCCGGATTTCAACACCCTGTTCGACTGCCATGGCAATCTCCTGGCCGCGTCCCCGGGAAGGCCCCTGCTCTGGAACAGCCGTGATCAACTGGCATCCGCAACATTGCTCGAACGCAAAAACGGTTCCAACGACGGAGAAATCTTTCGCTACAGCCAGGGCGTACGGGTGTTCAAACGTCATGAATGGCAAGCCTCGACCCTTCCCCACTTTCATCAGGTGATCTATTTGCCGGGGCTGGAAATTCGCACCCGCGACAACGGCGAGCAAATGCACGTCATCACCTTGCCGGGTGGAAGAGGCAGCGTGCGTTGTCTGCACTGGGTCAACAAAAAACCCGACGACATCGCCCAGGATCAACTGCGCTACAGCCTCGACGATCACTTGGGCTCCAGCGTGATGGAATTGGATCAAAACGCTCGGATAGTCAGCCACGAGGGCTATTACCCGTTTGGCGGTACGGCCTGGTTAACAGCGCATTCGGCCGTGGACGTTGATTACAAAACCATCCGTTATTCCGGCAAGGAGATGGATGCCAGTGGCCTTTACTACTATGGGATGCGCTATTGCGCTGCGTGGTTATCGAGGTGGATCAATCCCGATCCATTGGGAACCGTCGACGGTTTGAATCTGTATCGGATGATGGGAAACAACCCGATAACCTTTGTTGATGACCAAGGCGGGATGATCCGCCCGGCCTCTCCAACACCATCACAATTCTCAATTCCCATGAGCTCCGCACCATCATCACCCCCCCATTCCGTCGCAGGCAGCATGGTGAACCTGTCCGACCTTTCTGAGCCAGTACTAAACCCTGGAGAAAATCCTCCCGGCAATATGCCGCCTGAACCGGATGAATCGTGGAGCCAACAGGCCAAGCGCCTCGCGCTAGCAGCCGTTAACTCCAGAGTCGGGGTAGCTTTGCTTCCGATCGGGACTTCGAGCCCCGCGAACGCAGCGATCGTTTCGACCATTGTCACGGCTGCAGCACAGCTCACGGTGAATGCGACCGTGTTCAATCCCGGTTGGTCACTGCCGGGAACTTGGGATCCAGAAGGGGATGGCTCCATTCCTCCCCGCGATGTAACCCAAGGGTTCAACCGTCACTTTGCAATGCTCAACACCGGTGTAACCCTTGCCGCTGCGGTAGTTGGAGCTGCATTGGGGCCGGTACTCGGTGGCTATGTTGACGAATGGAGAGGCACCAAGGAAACAGCTGCGAACAATGCCTTGGCCGGTGAAATGAGCACCACTATCAACAGACTGATTGCCGAACAAAGTTTGCTGGACGTGGTGACCCTGAAGGCGCAGACCGCACTCCGTGATCAGGTACTGGAGGTCGAAACCTTGATTGGCATTACGTGGAACACCATGAATATGCTGGAGAAAATCACTCAATTGAGGCCTGCTCGCGACAGCGGGAGCACCGTCTCATCGCGTCGGAGCTCGGTTGTCTCTCAAGATTCCGGCAGCGTCCGCCAAAGGCCATCGATAAACCGGACACTGATGCGGTCCACTTCCAATTCCAGTTTCAGTTCCGCACGGAGCTTTGAGGTTTAACAATCAGGGCATTCGGGACTCCAGAACTTCTGGTTTCCCATTTCTCTTGCGGCGGGCACACCGTGCTATGGTGCCCGCCCGACTTTCTACCTGTTTGCGCCAGCATGCTGCCGATTTCCCGTACCGTGCGTTTGTCGTTGTATACCCTGTTTATCCTCGCCGGAGCGGCCCTTGCGGCCGGCTTGGCCATGCGCCACGCCGAACGCCAGGCCCTGGAAGAAGACGCCGCACGCGCCAGTCAGCAACTGGCGCTGTACGCCAATTCCCTGCACACCCTGATCGACCGCTACCGCGCGCTGCCCGCGGTGCTGGCGCTGGACCCGGAATTGCGCGCCGGGTTGAACGGCCCAGTTAGCCCCGTGCAACAGGAACTGCTGAACCGCAAACTGGAAAAGATCAACGGCGCGGCCAAGTCCTCGACCCTCGAACTGCTGGACCACACGGGCCTCGCCGTCGCCGCGAGCAATTGGCGGATGCCCAGCAGTTACGTCGGCCACAACTACGGTTTTCGCCCCTACTTCAGCCAGACCCGCACTCAGGGCAGCGGGCGTTTTTACGCGGTGGGCGTGACCAGCGGCATCCCCGGTTATTTCCTCTCCAGCGCCGTCACGCGCGACAACGGCGAGTTCCTTGGCGCAATGGTGGTCAAACTCGAATTCCCCGAACTGGAACGCGAATGGCGCCAGGGCAGCGACACGTTGCTGGTCAGCGATGCGCGCGGGATTATCTTCATCGCCAACCAGCCCGGCTGGCGTTATCGGCACTTGAAAGCGTTGAGCGACAACGATCACGCCGAACTGCAAACCACCCGCCAATACGACAAACAACCGCTGACACCGCTGGTTTATCAATCGAAACATCGCTTCGATGACAACAGCGATCTGACGCGGGTCGAAGGCCCGGACGGCGCCGCGGATTACCTCTGGGAATCGCTGCCACTGCCCGCCGAAGGCTGGACCTTGCACCTGCTGCGCCGCCCGCAAATCGCCTTCGAGGACAGCCGCAACGCGGCGCTCGCGGCGGCCGGATTGTGGCTGGCGGTGGTGTTCCTGCTGTTGTTCCTCAACCAGCGCTGGCGTCTGGCGAAGATGCGTCAGCGCAGTCGCGAAGAACTCGAACAACTGGTGGAAGAACGCACCCGCGACCTGCGCACCGCCCAGGATGGCTTGGTGCAATCGGCCAAACTTGCGGCGCTGGGGCAGATGTCCGCAGCGCTGGCCCATGAGATCAACCAGCCCCTGACCGCCCAGCGCATGCAGCTTGCGACGCTGCGTCTGCTGCTCGATCACGGCCGCATCGATGATGCGTACAAAGCGCTGAAACCGGTGGACGACATGCTCACGCGCATGGCCGCGCTCACCGGCCACCTGAAAACCTTCGCCCGCAAAAGCCCCAGCGGCTTGCGCGAACGCCTCGATCTGGCGGCGGTGGTCGATCAATCCTTGCAGTTGCTCGACGCGCGGTTGCGCGATGAAAACGTCAGCAGCGTGCTGCACCTGACACGTCCGGCGTGGGTGCGCGGCGATGCGATTCGTCTCGAACAGGTGCTGATCAATCTGCTGCGCAACGCCCTCGACGCGGTGCACGACAAACCCTGCAAACGCCTGGAAATCCGCCTCGAAGCCGATGAGCAACTGTGGCGTTTGACCGTCGCCGACAACGGTGGCGGGATAGCCGAAGAGCATCTGCCGAACGTCTTCGATCCGTTCTTTACCACTAAGCCGGTCGGCGATGGTTTGGGCCTGGGGCTGGCGGTATCGTTCGCCATCGCCCACGAATCCGGTGGTCGCTTGTCGGCCGCCAACCACGACAACGGCGCGGTGTTTACCCTGACCTTGCCGATCGATCTCGAGGAGCCTGTCTGATGCTGAATTCGGTGATAGTGGTCGACGACGAAAGCAGCATCCGCAGCGCCGTCGAACAATGGCTGAGCCTGTCGGGGTTCGAGGTGCAACTGTTCAGCCGCGCCGACGAATGCCTGGCGCAACTGCCGGCGCATTTTCCCGGGGTGATCCTCAGCGACGTGCGCATGCCCGGCATCAGCGGCCTCGAACTGCTCGCCGAAGTGCAACGGCGCGATGCCGATTTGCCGGTGATTCTGCTCACTGGCCACGGCGATGTGCCGATGGCGGTCGAAGCGATGCGCGATGGCGCCTACGATTTTCTGGAAAAACCTTTCAGCCCGGAAACCTTGCTCGGCAGTTTGCGCCGCGCCCTGGAGAAACGCCGATTGGTTCTGGAGAACCGCGCGCTGCACGTGCTGGCCGACAACCGCGCCAAACTCGACGCGACGCTGCTCGGGGTTTCCCGGGGTTTGCAGACCTTGCGCCGACAAGTGCTGGATTTGGCGACGCTGCCGGTCAACGTGTTGATCCGCGGCGAAACCGGCAGCGGCAAAGAGTTGGTCGCGCGTTGTCTGCACGACTTCGGCCCGCGTGCCGACAAGCCGTTTGTCGCGCTCAATTGCGCGGCGATTCCCGAGCAATTGTTTGAAGCCGAATTGTTTGGCCACGAAAGCGGCGCGTTCACCGGCGCTTCGGGCAAGCGCATCGGCAAGCTCGAATACGCCGACGGCGGCACGCTGTTTCTCGATGAAATCGAAAGCATGCCGCTGGCGCAGCAGGTCAAATTGTTGCGCGTGTTGCAGGAACAGAAGCTTGAGCGGCTGGGCTCGAACCAGAGCATTCGCGTGGATCTGCGGATTATTGCCGCGACTAAACCGGACTTGCTCGACGAAGCCCGGGCCGGACGTTTTCGCGAGGACCTGGCCTATCGCTTGAACGTCGCGGAATTGCGCTTGCCGCCGTTGCGTGAGCGGCGCGAGGACATTCCGTTGCTGTTCGAGACCTTTGCCCAGCAGGCGGCCGAGCGTCTGGGGCGGACATTTGCGCCGCTCAGCGGTCCGCAGTTGAGCCACTTATTGAGCCACGACTGGCCGGGCAATGTCCGCGAACTGGCTAACGTTGCCGAGCGCCAGGTGTTGGGCCTCGGCGAGCCGGAACCGGCGACAATCGATCCCGGCCAGTCGCTGGCGGCGCAGCAGGAAGCCTTCGAAGCGCATTGCCTGCGCGCGGCGCTGACCCGGCACAAGGGCGACGTAAAAGCAGTGCTCGAAGAACTGCAACTGCCGCGCCGCACGTTTAACGAAAAGCTGCAGCGGCATGGGCTGAGTCGGGAGATGTTTTTAGGGGAGTGAGTTTTCCCTGTGGATTTGCGGTGTTGCTGGTATCCAGCCCCTCACCCCAGCCCTCTCCCCAACGGGGAGAGGGGAAAGGGAGCAGATCTTCATGGTTTTCAAGACCTGAGTTCGGCTCGGTATCTCAGGTCGATGTAGCTCCAAGAACACCTCAATCCGTCCCTTCTCCCCAACGGTGAGAGGGGGAAAGGGAGCAGATCTTCATGGTTTTCAAGACCTGAGTTCGGCTCGGTATCTCAGGTCGATGTAGCTCCAGGAACATCTCAATCCGTCCCTTCTCCCCAACGGTGAGAGGGGGAAAGGGAGCAGATCTTCATGGTTTTCAAGACCTGAGTTCGGCCCGGTATCTCAGGTCGATGTAGCTCCAGGAACACCTCAATCAGTCCCCTCTCCCCAATGGGGAGAGGGGGAAAGGGAGCAGATCTTCATGGTTTTCAAGACCTGAGTTCGGCCCGGTATCTCAGGTCGATGTAACTCCAGGAACACCTCAATCAGTCCCCTCTCCCCAACGGGGCGAGGGGAAAGGGAGCAGATCTTCATGGTTTTCAAGACCTGAGTTCGGCCCGGTATCTCAGGTCGATGTAGCTCCAGGAACACCTCAATCAGTCCCCTCTCCCCTCTGGGGAGAGGGTTAGGGTGAGGGGTGGTCCCCAAACTGAAATACACATCACCAAATCACACCGCAATGAGCGAAAATCCGCTCACACCCCAAGCCGCATAGGCAAAATTCCGCTCAGCGCTTCACTCTCCCCCCTCTAAACCGGCCCTCCTCTCTTTGGCACAGCTCCTGCTATAGCCCGAGCAGGCTGCGTTTAAACGCGCTCCACAAAAACAATTAAACGAAGGATCCTTCAATGGATAACTCCAACGCCCTGCCTCTCGGGTCGGCCGTCGCGCCTGCCAAAGAAAGAACCACCGGTAGCCGGATCAAATCGATCTTCAGCGGCTCGGTCGGCAACATGGTCGAGTGGTACGACTGGTACGTCTATGCTGCGTTTTCCCTGTACTTCGCCAAGTCCTTCTTTCCCGCCGGCTCCTCCACCGCACAGCTGATGAACACCGCCGCGATTTTCGCCGTGGGCTTCCTGATGCGCCCGATCGGTGGCTGGCTGATGGGGCTTTACGCCGACCGCGCCGGTCGCAAACGTGCGCTGATGGCCTCGGTCTACCTGATGTGCTTTGGCTCGCTGCTGATCGCGCTCAGCCCCAACTACGAAACCATCGGCATCGGCGCGCCGATCCTGCTGATTTTCGCGCGTCTGCTGCAAGGCCTGTCGGTCGGCGGCGAGTACGGCACCTCGGCGACGTACCTCAGCGAGATGGCGACCAAGGAGCGTCGCGGTTTCTATTCGAGCTTCCAGTACGTGACCCTGATCTCCGGCCAGCTCATCGCGCTGGCGGTGTTGATCGTGCTGCAACAAGTGCTGACCACCGAGCAACTGTACGCGTGGGGCTGGCGCATCCCGTTCGCCATCGGCGCGTTGTGCGCGGTGGTGGCGCTGTACCTGCGTCGCGGCATGGAAGAGACCGAGTCGTTCAACAAGGTCAAAAAAGAGAAAAAAGAAAGTGCCATGCGCACGCTGATGCGCCACCCGAAAGAGCTGATGACCGTGGTCGGCCTGACCATGGGCGGCACCTTGGCGTTCTACACCTACACCACGTACATGCAGAAATACCTGGTGAACACGGTGGGCATGAGCATCACCGACTCCACGAGCATTTCCGCGGCGACGCTGTTCCTGTTCATGTGTCTGCAACCGATCATCGGCGGCTTGTCGGACAAGGTCGGTCGGCGGCCGATCCTGATCGCCTTCGGCGTGCTCGGCACATTGTTCACCGTGCCGATCCTGACCACGCTGCACACCATCACCACTTGGTGGGGCGCGTTCTTCCTGATCATGGCGGCGCTGATCATCGTCAGCGGCTACACCTCGATCAACGCAGTGGTCAAAGCCGAACTGTTCCCGACCGAGATTCGTGCACTGGGCGTTGGCCTGCCGTACGCGCTGACCGTGTCGATCTTCGGCGGCACCGCTGAATACATCGCGCTGTGGTTCAAGAGCATCGGCATGGAAACCGGTTACTACTGGTATGTCACCGCATGTATCGCGGTGTCGTTGCTGGTGTACGTGACCATGAAAGACACCCGCAAACACTCGCGGATCGAAACTGACTGACATTACACGCCACAACAAAAAGGGCAGCCCTGAACCAGGCCTGCCCTTTTTTGTGGGCGTTCGGTCGAGATGAAAAATCTGTCACCCGAACGCTCGCAGCGATTAATCAGCGTTTAATTCTGCGCCAGCAACCTGCCCACCTCAGATCGCTTGATTGCCCTGCATGGCAAGCGCTAAAGCCTCGCGGAGCAGACATCAATCTGATCGATAGTTACTAGCACGAATGCCAACTTTTCAATCAATTCAGCGAGCGTAGTATCGCTCCCACAGCAAGCAGCTACCCAACGAAATGACTTAGACGAACTTACTTTTACGAACTCTGGAGCTACCACCATGAAAACCAAATTGATCCTCGCCCTGACCCTCTCCGTACTGGCCGGCAGCGCATTCGCCGCCGATGGTTTTGACCGCACCGGCTCCGCTGTTGCCGCCGACGGCTACGACCGCACAGGTTCGGCGACTGTTGCCGCTGATGGTTACGACCGCACTGGCTCGGCGACTGTTGCTGAAGATGGCTATGATCGCACCGGCTCGGCTTCCATCAGCTAAGCAACAAATGCGGCATCACAGCCCGGCCTCGGCCGGGCTTAGTCATTTCTGGGGCACAGCAAAATCCCAGAGACCTGTAGGAGCGAGGCTTGCCCGCGAAGGCGATTTGTCTGTCACCTAGATATCGACGGTGCCGACGACTTCGCGGGCAAGCCTCGCTCCTACAGTGGAATTTCCCCGTCATGCCTTGCACTATGACAACCCTCCCCCAAACACCGCTCGCAGGAACCCGCGCATGCCCGACGACATCCACTATTACGAACCCGCCAACGGCCACGGCCTGCCGCATGACCCGTTCAACGCGATTGTCGGCCCGCGGCCGATCGGCTGGATTTCCTCGCAGGATGCCGACGGTCACCTGAACCTCGCGCCGTACAGCTTCTTCAACGCGTTCAACTACATTCCGCCGATCATTGGCTTCTGCAGCGTCGGGCGCAAAGACAGCCTCAACAACATCGAACAGACCGGCGAATTCGCCTGGAACCTGGCCACCCGCCCGCTCGCCGAGCAAATGAACCAGAGCTGCGCGATGGTCGGTCCGCAGGTCAACGAATTTGAGCTGGCCGGGTTGACCCCCGCCGCATCGAAAATCATTCAGGTGCCACGGGTCGCCGAAAGCCCGGTGTCCTTCGAGTGCAAGGTCACGCAGATCATTCAGTTGCAGCGCGCGGATGGCGATGTGGTGCCGAGCTGGCTGATTCTCGGCGAAGTGGTCGCCGTGCATATCGCCAAGTGGCTGTTGAAGGATGGGGTGTACGACACCGCCGCGGCAGAACCGATTCTGCGCGGCGGCGGGCCGGCGGATTACTTTCAGCTGGGGCCAGAGGCATTGTTCAAAATGTATCGCCCGGGGGCGAAGTAGCTCACCAGATCAAATCGCCGTCCTCGCGCACGCCTTTGAGCTTGACCAGCTCCAGCGCGGCGGCGTCGTCGGCTTCGCGGGCCGTGGTGAACGTTTGCTCTTCGAGCAATTTGTGAAAGCGCGGCGCGCCGCTGCCACCGATGGCTTTGGTCGCAATCGCGGCGTAATAACCGCCTTCGCGCGGTACTACGGCAGATACGGCTTCGAAGGTTTCAAAGGCTTTGCGTGCCATGTCGCGGATCCTGGCTGACTGAGAATGTCGCCATTAAACCCTCAACCGACCAGTTTGTGCACCTGTGCTTTGGTCTGACCGAGCGCCTGCGCCGCCGAGACATCCTTGAACGTGTGGAAATCCAGGCTGTTGACCACCAGATCCTGCACCAACTCGGAAAAAATCTGCATCGCCGGCGTGCTGAAGTACGCGGTCATCGCTTGTTGATGGGTCCAGAAACCGGACACCAGCCACAGGTCCGGATCGCATTGTGAATGTTGCAGGGCAAAGCTCAGGCAACCGCTGGCCGAGCGGGACGGCTCGATCAATGCGCTCAGGCGCGCACCGAGTTCTGCGGAACGCCCGGCGCGGGCACGAACGAAAGCCATGTGACTGACGGGAATCTGCGTAGACATATTCAACCCTCCCAAGGAGTTGCGTGGCAGCCAGGGGCGGGCTGCGACAGGATCCAAGGTTAGGCGGCGCGGCGCGCTGGCCGTTAGTCGATTCCTGCCGGCTTGTTGCACAATCCTGCGGGGCTGCGCAAAACCGCCTGAAACGCCGCGCCAGAGGGGCCCGTTGAGTAACTTGTGGGTAACCTCGCGATTTCAAGCAAGTTTTCCAC
Source organism: Pseudomonas sp. 43NM1 (assembly GCF_002836905.1). NCBI lineage: Bacteria > Pseudomonadati > Pseudomonadota > Gammaproteobacteria > Pseudomonadales > Pseudomonadaceae > Pseudomonas > Pseudomonas sp. 43NM1. The sequence goes on from NZ_MKGS01000167.1 coordinate 18,593, forward strand.
CGATGCCCCTGCTGCGGCAACGCGCGGAAGTAACCCAATGCAGAATCAGGCAAGCATCAGGCAGGATGTGTCTAGCGCCCGGACTTGCACAAACATAAGCTCTGGCCATTACCAACGCCCAACCGCCCCTCACCGAGGATGTCCGCATGTCGTCGTTCGATCACCTTGCAGCGCCGCTGGACGCCGACCTGGAGAAGCAGCGCGAGGAACTGGCGGCGATCATCAGCCGCAACACCGCCGAGGATGGCAACTACGCCACGGCGGTCGATTCGTTGTTCATGTCGCGCTACAGCAAAACCCATCAGTTTGCCCCGGTGCTTGCGCAACCGGCGCTGTGCATCATGGCGCAGGGGCGCAAGGAAGTTCAGCTGGCCGATGAGGTGTTCAACTACGATCCGCTGAATTACCTGGTGGTTTCGGTTTCGATGCCGCTGACCGGGCGCGTGGTGAATGTCACGTCCGAAGAGCCGATCCTCGCCGTGCGCCTGGACATCGACCCGGCGGAAATCACCGCGCTGATCGCCGACGCCGGGCCGATGGGCGTGCCGACCCGGCCGACCGGGCGCGGCTTGTACGTTGAACGGCTGGACACCGCGATGCTCGACGCCGTGCTGCGCCTGACCCGCCTGCTCGACACCCCAAAAGACATCGCCATGCTCGCGCCGCTGATTCGCCGCGAGATTCTCTATCGCTTGCTGCGCAGCCAGCAGGGTCATCGGCTGTATGAAATCGCCATCGCCAACAGCCAGAGCCATCGCATCAGCCAGGCGATCAAATGGCTCAACGGCCACTATGAGCAGCCGCTGCGCATTGATGATCTGGCGAAAGAAGTGAACCTCAGCGTGTCGACGTTGCATCACCGCTTCAAAGCCATGACGGCGATGAGCCCGCTGCAATATCAGAAGCAATTGCGCTTGCAGGAAGCGCGGCGGCTGATGCTCGCCGAAGGGTTGGAAGCGTCGGCGGCCGGTTACCGCGTCGGCTACGAAAGCCCGTCGCAATTCAGTCGCGAGTACAGCCGCTTATTCGGCGCCCCGCCACTGCGCGACCTCGCGCGGCTGCGCCTGACGGTGTAACTCGTGTGGGAGCATGGCTTGCCCGCGATGGCAATTGCAGAGCCAACGTCGATGCTGGATGAAATCACGCCTTCGCGGGCAAGCCTTGCTCCCACAGGTTTTTTATACGGCGCGGATGACGTGTTTGATTTCCTGAAACGCCTGCAACCCCCACGGGCCTAACTCGCGGCCAATGCTGCTCTGCTTGTAGCCGCCCCACGCGGTTTGCGGAAAAATCACTTGCGGCGCATTGATCCACACCAACCCGGCTTGCAGAGCATTCGCCACGCGATCCGCCGCCGCGCCATCACGCGTGACCACGCTGGCGACCAGGCCGAATGGGCTGTCGTTGGCCAAGGCAATCGCTTCGGCTTCCGAGGCAAAACTGCGCACGCAAAGCACCGGGCCGAAAATCTCCTCGCACCACAGCGCACTGTCCAGCGGCACTTCGGTGAACACCGTCGGCTGCAAAAAGTAGCCGCGCGGCAGATTCGCCGGACGGTTGCCGCCGCAGATCAATTTGGCGCCACTGCTCAACCCGCGATCGATGTGGCCAAGCACTCGCTGGTATTGCGCCTGATTGACCAGCGCGCCCATTTCGACGTTCGGGTCGAACGGGTCGGCGACGCGAATCGCTTCGGCGCGGGTCTGCAAACGCAGGAGGAATTCGTCCGCCAGCTCTTCGGCGACCAACACCCGACTGGTGGCGGAACACATCTGCCCGGCGTTGAAAAAACCGCCGCCGCACGCAAGCTCCACGGCCAACTCGATGTCGGCGTCCTTGAGCACCAGCAACGAGGACTTGCCGCCGAGTTCGAGGCTGACGCCCTTCACCGTTTCTGCTGCGCGTTGCATCACTTGCACGCCGACCGCGTTGCTGCCGGTGAAGGAGATCTTGGCGATTCGCGGATCCGCCGACAACGGCGCGCCGACTGCCAGACCGGTGCCGCAGACCAGGTTGAACACGCCATCGGGCAACCCGGCTGCGGCGATAATCGCGGCCAATTGCAGCTCCGGCAGCGGCGTGACGTCCGACGGTTTCAGCACCACGCAGCAACCGGCGGCCAGCGCCGGGGCGAGTTTCCACGCAGTGGTGACCATCGGGAAATTCCACGGCACGATCAGGCCGACTACGCCGCACGGTTCGCGGCGCAAACGAGCGCTGAAGTCCTCGGTTGGCAGTTCGACGCGACTGTCTTGTTTGGCATCCAGCGCTTCGGCGAGACCGGCGTAATACTCGAACGTGGCGATCACGTCATCGACGTCAATCGCCGCTTCGAACAGCGGTTTGCCGTTGTTGCTCGCTTGCAACTGCATCAGTTGCTCGCGCCCCGCCGCGACGCCAGCAGCGATGCGACGCAGAATCACCGCACGCTGGCTGCCGCTGGTTTGCGACCAGTCCTTGAAGGCGTGGGTCGCAGCGCTGACGGCTTGATCGACGGATGTTTGATCGCCGCCATTGACCGTGGTCAGCAACGCCTCGGTGGCCGGGTTGATTACTCGCAGATGTTCGCTGCCAGCGGACCATCGGCCATTGATGTAGAGGCCGTCCAACGTCGTCGGAAAATTCATTTCGCCACCGCCGTCATCCACTGCGCCTGATCGATTTCAATCAACGTCGGGCCTTGGCGATCCGTTGCTGCGCGCAGAGCGTGACGCAGGGTTTCAACGCCGCTGACCGCTTCCGCCGCGCAGCCTAGTGCCTTGGCCACGCCGATAAAGTCCGGGGTGTAAATGTCCACGCCGACCGGCTCGATGTCGCGGTTGACCATGTATTTTTTGATTTCTTCGTAGCCCTGGTTATTCCACAACAGGATGATCACCGGCGTGCGCGCTTCGACGGCGCTGGCCAGTTCCGGCAGGGTAAATTGCAGACCGCCGTCGCCGATCAGGCACACCACCGGCGGCCGCGAGCCGCGCTCGACGTGGCCACCGAGCCATGCGCCAATCGCCGCCGGCAAGGCATACCCCAAGGTGCCGTAACCGGTCGATGAATTGAACCAGCGGCGTGGTCGCTGCGGGTTGAACGTCAGGTTGCCGGTGTACACCGGTTGCGTCGAATCGCCGACGAATACCGCGTCCGGCAATTCATCCAGAACGGTTTCAAGGAACAGCGTTTGCGCGACGGTCGGCGCATCCCACGTGGCCGCCAGCTCCTCGCGCAAACGCGCGGCCCGCACCTGGCCCCAATCGCTGCGGCGCTCGGCCAGCGACTGCTGCGAAAGTGCTGAGAGCAAGGCCTGCGCGGCGTTGCGCGAATCCGAGACCAGCGCCACGTGCGGCGGATAGTTGCGCACGGTCTGGTCCGGGTCGATGTCGACGCGCAGCAGTTTGCCGGGGATTTCAAAACCGCCGGCGAAGGTCACGTCGTAGTCGGTTTCGGCCAGTTCGGTGCCGATCGCCAGCACCACGTCAGCCTCGGCGACCAAGGCGCGGGTGGCGACCAGACTTTGGGTCGAGCCGATCAGCAGCGGGTGATTGGCGGCAAGCATGCCTTTGGCATTGATAGTCAGCGCGACTGGCGCGTCGAGCATTTCGGCCAGCGCGGTCAGCTCGGCAGCCGCGTCGATGGCGCCGCCACCGGCAAGAATCAACGGCCGTTGCGCCGTGGCCAGCAATCCGCTCATGCGGCTGACAGCGCCCGGCGCAGCACCGGCGCGGTCGATGTTGACCGCAACGCTGGCGAGCAATTCGTCCGCCTCTTCGACCAAAACATCCAAGGGAATTTCGATGTGCACCGGGCGCGGGCGACCGGCCTGGAACAGCGCAAACGCGCGGGCCAACACGCCAGGTAATTCCGCGGCCGACATCAATGTGTGAGAGAACGCCGCGACGCCGCCGACCAGAGCGCTCTGGTTCGGCAGTTCGTGCAATTTGCCGCGACCGCCGCCCAATTGACTGCGCGTCTGCACGCTGGAGATCACCAGCATCGGAATCGAATCGGCGTAAGCCTGGCCCATCGCCGTGGTGATGTTGGTCATGCCCGGGCCGGTGATGATGAAGCACACGCCCGGCTTGCCGCGGGTGCGCGCGTAGCCGTCGGCCATGAACCCGGCGCCCTGTTCGTGACGCGGCGTGACGTGGCGGATGCTCGAACGGGCGAGCCCGCGGTACAGCTCGACGGTGTGCACGCCGGGAATGCCGAACACCTGCTCGACGCCATAAGCTTCGAGTAACTTGACCAACACTTCGCCGCACGTCGCCATGTCTTTGCCCTTCCTGTTCGTTTGAGACGCCGTGCCCGCGCAGTGTTTATGATGCGTCGGCAAACCCAGGGATGGCCTCATTGGAACGGGCGGCACGTAGTCGCAACAATGGATAAAAAGTCATACTAGCCATGTCCTTACGTCATACCTTGGGTTCTCATGAAACGACTGCCTCCCCTGCCCGCGCTGCACACCTTTCTGATCACCGCGCAGTGCTGCAACTTCACCCGGGCCGCCGAACAGTTGCACATCACCCAAGGCGCGGTGAGCCGGCAGATCGCCGGGCTCGAAAGTCATCTCGGTTATGCGTTGTTCATTCGCCAGGCCCGAGGCCTGGCGCTGACCGCTGAAGGACGCGAATGGCTGCCGCGGGTGCAGCAGGTTTTTGCGCTGGTCGGCGAGGCTGTCGAGCAGATCGGCGAGAAGCGCGAAACCCTGCAACTGAAAGCGCCGACATGCGTGATGCGCTGGCTGTTGCCGCGTTTGATGCAGTGGCAAAAGGAACGCCCGGACGTGCCGGTGGAGCTGACGACGACGGTGCGCCATGGCGTCGATTTTCACCGCGAGCAGTTTGACGCAGCGGTGGTTTACGGCGGGCCACCGCAGGCTTCGCTGGCGGCGCAGCGCTTGTTCGATGAGCAACTGACGCCGGTGTGTTCGGCGCCGTATCTGGAGGGTCCGGTGCCGCTGCGCACGCCGCAGGATCTGCAGCAACACATGTTGCTGCACCCGACACGCGATGAGCATGACTGGAAGGCCTGGCTGGCGCACGCCGATGTGCATTTGAGCAATGTCAGCAAGGGCCAGCACTTTGAAACGCTGGACCTGGCGATGTCGATGGCGTCGCAAGGAACTGGCGTGGCAATTGGCGATTGGGCACTGATCGGCGATGACCTGAGCGCCGGGCGGCTGGTGACGCCGTTTGATTTGAAGGTGAAAACCGGGGCGGCTTATTACTTGGTGTTGCCGCAGAAACCGGCACCTTCGCCGAAGTTGCAGGAATTGTTGGGATGGTTGGTGGCGCAGGCCGCCATACGCTGATCGTTCCCCCCCGTTCCAATGGGACGCAGAGCGTCCCGGGCTGCATTCCCACGCAGAGCGTGGGAACGATCATCAGAACCGTGAATACCGGGTTTACGACTGCTGCGCAGACGAACGCAGGCTTCGCCAGCTGCTACAGGGTTGTGGTGTTGCGGGATCAGTATCCGACTGCAAACCGCTGCCGCGAATGCTTCGGCGTTTGCACTTCGTCCAGCAGCGCAATCGCGTGATCGGCGAAGGTGATCCAGCTGCGACCTTGTGCGCTCACCAGCAAATCGTCCTTGCCGATGCGGAATGTGCCTGTGCGCTCACCTTCAACAAACTCTGCCGACGGCGACACAAACGTCCAATCCAGCTCCTGTTCCTGACGCAGGTTTTGCAGAAACAACGCCCCGGCGCTCGCCTCGGCTTTGTATTCCTCCGGGAAGCCTTCGCTGTCGATCACCCGACCACCATCGGGCAGCAACAACGAGCCGGCGCCACCCACGACCAACAGGCGTTTGACCCCGGCGTTTTTCACCGGCCCGATCACCGCGCTGGCCGGCAACGTCGCAAAATGCGCGGCGCTGATCACCACGTCATGCCCGGCGACAGCCGCTTGCAGCGCCTCGGCATCCAGCGCATCGACATTCTTGCTGACCACCCCGGCCCGCGCGCCGATCTTCGCGGTGTCACGCGCGATCGCGGTGACGCTGTGACCACGACGCAGGGCTTCTTCCAACAGTTGGCTACCGGCACGACCGGTGGCCCCGATGATTGCGATTTTGCTCATGACGTTCTCCAGTTGGCGTGAATGTACGTTTGATCGGTTGAGTGGCACTGCACCTGTGGCGAGGCGGCTTGCCTGCGTTGGCGGCGAAGCAGTTGCAGCACCTGCAGACACGGTGTAGGTGAAAAAAAATGCAGGGGAGCGCTTCGCACTCCGACGGGGGCAAGCCCCCTCGCCACAAAAAACGCTTCACCTGCGATCATTAATCAGTCGGTTACCACTTCATCTCACCCTTGGCGACTTTCGCGCTCAGCTCCAGCGAGCTTTCTTCGCCAAGGTTCGGGTAGCGTTTTTTCATCGCGGCGATCAGTTCAGCGGCGTTTCCAGCCTTGGCGGTTTCTTCGTCGAACGCCTTGATGTACTCAGCGGTAAATTGCACCGCCGCCAACGAACCAGCGCTGTCGCCCAAGTAGTGCCCCGGGACGATGGTTTTCGGTTTCAGGGTTTCGATCGAGTGCAGCGTGGTCAGCCAGTCCGCGTGGGATTGCGCCGTTTGCGTATCGGCCATCCACACGTGAATGTTCTCGGCGACGACCACGCCACCGACCACAGCCTTGATCGACGGAATCCACACAAAACTGCGATCCGGCTGCTTGCTGTCGAGGCCGATCACTTGCAGTTTTTGCCCTTCGAGCATCAGGCTGTCGCCCTTGAGCACGCCCGGCACGATGGTTTTGGCCGGCACGTCGGCGCCCATTTTCGGGCCCCAGAACGCCAGTTTGCCGTCGACGGTTTGCTTGATGTGATCGACGGTCGGCTGCGAGGCCAGCACTTTCGCGTTGGGGAACGCGGTGGTCAGGGTGTCGAGGCCGAAGTAGTAATCCGGGTCACCGTGGCTGATGTAGATAGTGGTCAACTGTTTGCCGCTGGCGCGGATCTTCTGCACCACTTGTTCGGCCTGGGATTTGCCGAACTGTGCGTCCACCAGGATCGCCTCTTTCGCGCCGCTGACCAGCACCGAACTCACCGGGAAAATCGCCTGTTCGCCGGGGTTGTAGACATCCAGCGTCAATGCCGCTGCCGCCGCGTGCGACGCGAAGCAGAGTGTGGTCGCTGCGAGAAAAATACGTTTGAGTGCGGTGAACCCGATCATCTGTTGCTCCGTTGTGCGATTGCCATGTTTGGCGATGGGCACAGAGCTTAGTTGCCTTAGCCAGTACAAAAAATGCGATGCTGGAACATAGTTTGTTTCTAAAAGTGGGCAAATCATGGATCGGCTTCAAGCAATGCAGGTGTTCGTCTCGGTGGTTGACCTCGGCAGCCAGTCGGCCGCAGCCGATCACCTGGACCTGTCGCGGCCAGTGGTCTCGCGTTATCTGGCCGAGCTCGAAGACTGGGTCGGCGCCCGATTGATGCACCGCACCACGCGCAAACTTAGCCTGACCGCAGCCGGCAGTGAAATCCTGCCGCGCTGCCGGCAGATGCTCGACTTGTCGACCGACATGCAGGCCGCCATCAGCGAACCGGATGAAGCGCCGCGCGGGCTGCTGCGGATCAGCGTCAGCACCTCGTTCGGCCAGGCGCAACTGGCCGACGCTATGGCCGCTTACGTCAAGCGCTACCCCGGCGTCAGCATTGACCTGCAAATGCTCGACCGCACGGTGAACCTGGTGGATGAGCGCATTGACCTGGCGATTCGCACCAGCAACGACCTCGACCCTAATTTGATCGCGCGCCGACTGACAGTGTGCCGCTCGGTGGTCTGCGCCGCACCGGCCTATCTGGCCGAGCAGCCGACGCCGCAACGGGTCGAGGACTTGAGCCAGCACAATTGCCTGACGCATTCCTATTTCGGCAAAAGTCTCTGGCATTTCGAGGAGGCTGGCGAGCAAGTGTCGGTGCCGGTGCAAGGCAACATCAGCGCCAACGAGGCCAGCACGTTATTGCGCGCGACGCTGGCCGGCGCGGGCGTGGCGATGCTGCCGAGTTATCAGGCGGGCGTGCACATTCACAACGGTGAACTGATCCGCCTGTTGCCCGATGCCGTACCGCGCGAGATGCACATCTATGCGGTGTATGCCTCGCGCAAGCACATGCCGGCGACCATGCGCAGCATGCTGGATTTCCTCGTGCTCAGATTCCCTGAAGAACCTGCCTGGGATATCGGACTGTAAAAGAATCAATGTAGGAGCGAGCTTGCTCGCGATAGCGGTGGGTCAGTCAACATCAATGTGTAATGAACAATCGCTATCGCGAGCAAGCTCGCTCCCACAGTGGTTCATCAGTCCTCTGAATGTCACGGCACATACAAAACCCGGCAGGCTGGCAACTCATGAGCGCTGACCTATGCTGAATACACGTACCCAAGGGTATTGGTTCAGAGGTCTACGCCATGAACATCAAAACAAGAAGATACCTCGCCATTTTCGTCACCTGCACGGCGACGTTGGCGTTGTACGGCACCGCAGCCTGGCGGGTCGAGCAGTTGCGACAACTGCCCCGCGAATACGCCAGCTGCAATTTCGAGCGCTGCATTCCGCACAACGCTTCGCTTAACGCGCTTCGTTGACGAAGAGCGTCAAGCCTCGTTGTCCTGATCGGCCTTCAAACGGTCGCGGAACGCTTTGGGCGAAATCCCCACGCGACGTCGGAACAGACGCGTGAAGTTTGTAGGATCGGAAAACCCCAACACGTCAGACATTTCGTAAATGGTCATGCTGGTGTAGGTCAGCAAGCGCTTGGCTTCGAGCAACTGGCGCTCGTGCATGATCTGCAAGGCCGGTTGCCCGGCCAACTCGCGGCAGGTGCCGTTAAGGTGCGACACGGAAATCCCCAGCCGATGCGCGAGGTCTTCGACCTTGATGTGCTGGCGATACGTCTCTTCCACCAGTTGAATGAAACCGTTGAGGTATTCCCGCGCACGCTGCGGCCTTTCGGTGGCATTGCGTCGCGAAATCACCTGGCGACTGACCCAGACCATGATCACGCTGACCAGCGAATGCATGAGCATTTCGCGCGCCGGTTGATGGCCGGTGTATTCGCTTTGCAACGCGCTGAACAGGCTGTTGAGGTAGGCGCTGTCGTTGCCCGCCGGATAGCTTTCGGCCTGCGCCAGCGCGTTCACCGAATTGCCCAGTTGCGCCTGCAAATGCGCGACCAGCGGCGCCGCGAGCGTCACGACAAACCCTTCGACGTCCTCGGAAAAACGATAACCGTGCACCGATAAGGGCGGCAGTATCAGCATCGCCGGTTCGGTCAATTGCGTGCGTTTGCCTTCGAGTTCAAGCTCTGCCTGACCTTTGAAAACGAAGAGTAACTGGCACAGATCAGCGTGGCGGTGGGGTTTGATTTCCCATTGATGTTCGCGGCTGCGTTTGGAAATGGTTTCACAGTGCAGCAAGTCCGGGGTCGGCCAATCCAGGCTTTCACCGTAGAGCTTGAACACCGGAATCGAAGGCAGGTCAGGCTTGTTCATCACTTCAATCCAGGCCTCGGAGTAGACGGGCGATAATCGCACCGATTGGCAGAATGTACAGCTTTCGGCTCAGTTTTCACCTTCAATTGACAGACTCATGAGGGAAAAATGCAAGCACTCGATCCATAAAAATCATTCACCGACCGTAGTCGCGTGAAGCTTGCGAGTCATAAAAACAATGAAAACGCTGAAGACCCAAATCGCCATCATTGGCGCCGGCCCATCCGGTTTATTGCTCGGCCAATTGCTCCATAACGCCGGCATCGACACGCTGATTATTGAACGCCAGACGCCCGATTATGTGCTCGGCCGAATCCGCGCCGGCGTCCTCGAACAAGGCATGGTAGAGCTGCTGCGCGAGGCTGGCGTGGGTCAGCGCATGGACGCCGAAGGCCTGGTGCACGGCGGCTTCGAACTGGCGCTGGATGATCAATTGCTGCACATCGATTTGCAGGCCCTCACCGACGGCAAAACCGTGATGATCTACGGCCAGACCGAAGTCACCCGCGACCTCATGGCCGCCCGTCGGGACGCCGGCGCGCAGACGATTTATCAAGCCAGCAACGTCGTCCCGCAGGGGATGAAAAGCGCCGAAGCCTTCGTCACGTTCGAAAAGGATGGCGAAACCTGGCGCGTCGACTGCGACTACATCGCCGGGTGCGACGGTTTCCACGGCGTCGCACGCCAGTCGATTCCCGCCGACTGCCTGAAGATTTTCGAACGGGTTTATCCGTTTGGCTGGCTGGGGATTCTCGCCGACACCCCGCCGGTCCACGACGAGCTGGTCTACGCGCGCCACCCACGCGGTTTTGCCCTGTGCAGCATGCGTTCGGCGACGCGCACGCGGTATTACCTGCAAGTGCCCGCCGAGGAGCAGGTCGAGGATTGGTCCGATCAGCGCTTCTGGGATGAACTGAAATCACGTCTGCCGCAAGCTCTCGCAGACAAACTGGTGACCGGGCCGTCGATCGAGAAAAGCATCGCGCCGCTGCGCAGTTTTGTCGTCGAGCCCATGCAATACGGGCGCATGTTCCTCGTCGGCGACGCCGCTCACATCGTCCCGCCAACCGGCGCCAAAGGCCTGAACCTGGCAGCGAGCGACGTCAGCACCTTGTTCAATATTTTGCTGAAGGTGTACCGCGAGGGACGCCTGGAGTTGCTCGATAAATACTCGGAAATCTGCCTGCGCCGCGTCTGGAAAGCCGAGCGTTTTTCCTGGTGGATGACCTCGATGCTGCACCGATTTGACGATCACGATGCGTTCAGCCAGCGCATCAGCGCTTCGGAACTGGACTACTTTGTGCACTCCGAAGCCGGGCGAAAAACCATTGCAGAAAATTACGTAGGGCTCCCCTACGAGGCTATCGAATAGCTTGCTATCGACTTACACTGGCGAGCATTCCCGCTCGCCTTGCCCTTGCGGGTCAATCACTGCCCGCAGGTTTTACCCGTGACCGATCTGAACCAGCCTGACCCGCCCAAACCCGCCATTCGCAGTGTGCTGATCGCCCTGATGCTGGCGATTTTCCTCGGCGCGCTGGACCAGACCATCGTCGCCGTGTCGATGCCGGCGATTTCCGCACAGTTCAAGGATGTCAGCCTGCTGGCCTGGGTGATTTCCGGCTACATGGTGGCGATGACCGTGGCGGTGCCGATCTACGGCAAGCTCGGTGATTTGTACGGCCGGCGCAAGTTGATGCTGTTCGGCATGGGCCTGTTCACCGTGGCTTCGTTGTTTTGCGGGATGGCGCAGAGCATGGAGCAACTGGTGCTGGCGCGAATCCTTCAGGGCATCGGCGCCGGCGGGATGATTTCGGTCAGCCAGGCGATCATCGGCGACATCGTCCCGCCCCGCGAGCGCGGTCGTTATCAGGGTTATTTCAGCAGCATGTACGCGGTGGCCAGCGTCGCCGGGCCGGTGCTCGGCGGCTACATGACCGAATACCTGTCATGGCGCTGGGTCTTTCTGATCAACCTGCCGCTGGGCCTCGGCGCGTGGCTGGTGGCCAATCGCACGCTGGTGGGGCTGCCGGTGCCGCAGCGCAAACCGATCATCGATTACCTCGGCACGCTGTTGATGATCATCGGTCTGACCGCGTTGCTGCTGGGCATCACCGAAGTCGGTCAGGGGCATTCCTGGCGCAGCGCCGAAGTCCTCGGTTTGCTCGGTTGTGCGGTGGCGGTGCTGGCGGTGTTTGTCTGGCATGAGCGCCGGGCGCGGGAGCCGCTGCTGCCGATGCATTTGTTCGCCAATCGCAACGCGATCCTCTGCTGGTGCACGATTTTCTTCACCAGTTTCCAGGCGATTTCGCTGATCGTGTTGATGCCGCTGCGCTTCCAGAGCGTCACCGGCGCCGGGGCCGACAGCGCCGCGCTGCACCTGTTGCCGCTGGCGATGGGGTTGCCGATCGGCGCCTATTTCGCCGGGCGCCGCACTTCGGTGACCGGGCGTTATAAACCGATGATTTTGACCGGCGCGCTGCTGATGCCGATTTCGATTCTGGGCATGGCGTTCAGCCCGCCACAGGCGTTGGTGATGAGCAGCGTGTTCATGCTGCTCAGCGGCATTGCGGGTGGCATGCAGTTCCCGACGTCACTGGTCGGCACGCAAAATTCGGTGGAGCAACGGGATATCGGTGTGGCGACCAGCACCACCAATCTGTTCCGCTCGCTGGGCGGCGCGATGGGCGTGGCGTTGATGTCGGCGCTGCTGCTGGCGTTGTTGCAGGATTCGAGTTTCGCTGACTTGAGCGGCTCGGCGCTGGTCGGCGAAGGCCATTCCGGGAATGTCCTGCTCGACGGTTTGAACGCGGCGCCGGGCGATGCGCAGAATGCCTTGCGCGCGGAGTTGCTGGTGACGTTTCGGCATTTGTTGATGGTCAGCGCGGCAGTGTCGTTGTTGGGGCTGGCGGCGGCAGTGGCGATGCCGAATATGCTGCTGCGGGGGCGTGAGGATAAGGTTCGATAGAAGGACCGAGGCGCGGCTTTCGCGGGCAAGCCTCGCTCCTACAGTGGATCTTTATCGTTCACCTGCTTTGTGTCCGTCAACGATCACTTGTAGGAGCGAGGCTTGCCCGCGAAGGCGTTCTCAAATATGCCGCATCACCTCAAGGGCTGTAATATCCGACAGCCACCAGAAAATGCCCGACCTTTTTCAGGTACGCGTGTTTGTCCTCAATCTTGCCGGTGACCGGATTTTTCCAGCGGTATTCGTACTCAGCGCTGTCCTGCTTGGCCATCAACGCCAGAATCGGCTCACCGACCGGTTTGCCTTCCGGGTCGTTGATCTTGCCGAAATCAGTATTGATCAGCCGCAGATTGGTGCCATGGGCGACGTAACGCTGGTTATCCAGGTCGACCACAAACACGTATAGATCGTCCTGCAAGTAGCCGCCCTTGAGCGAGTTGATCGCCGTCAGCGTGCCCTTCTCATCCTTGGCCAAGTCAGCCGCGGCTTTATCGAGCAAGGCCTGAGCCTGTTGCGCCGATGCGCGGGGCAGGTAGTAACCGACCGCGAGAATGCGCTGGCCGACGCGTTGATAGAACACATGTTTGCGCTCGACCTTGCCGTCAGCCCAGTTCTGCCAACGGTATTCGGCTTGCTGGATACCGTTGCCTTCCGGCACTTTCAGCGCGTCCTTGAAGGCTTTCTGCAAATCCGGCGGCAGCGTCGCGGAGACATCGCGGCCGATCAACGCCGAGGACGGCCCACCGCTGGCGAGCATTACGCCTTGGGTATCGACAACGAAGACGTAACGATCCTTGTCGACAAACTCGCCCTGACGGCTGAACGCCGCGAACGCCTTGTCACCGTTGTCGTGGTAATACGCCAGAGCCTTTTCCAGCAACGCCCGGGCCGCCTCGCCGTCATCCTTCGCTGGCGTAGCGGCCTGGGCTTGGCTGAGGCCCAAACCTAAGCCCAGCAACAGCATCGCCATCAGCCTGACAAACCTGTGCACAACCCCCATAGCCCATCCCTCGTTCTTGTTGATGTTTGAAGAGCGTAGACGGGGTTGGCGATATGGCTGGATATTCAGGCGGGCGCAGTTGTTCGGGGATGTAACACGAGCCTGAGGCAAGAAGGCTTCCCTATGAGTGGGCGTTTGCCCGTGGCGAGGAGGCTTGCCTGTGGCGAGGGGGCTTGCCCCCGTCGGAGCGCGAAGCGCTCCCCCCCATTCCCCACCCAACACCACATCCGGAATTTTTCACGACTGCTTCGCAGCCAAACGGGGGGCGAACCCCCTAGCCACAAAACCTATTCACTACAGATTTTGCGTACGGGTTATTTGGCCCGCGCATTCAGCTGTTGCTGCAGGTTCTGGATCTGCGCTTGCAGGGTGTTGATGTTGCGCGTGGTCTGCGCGCGGAAGGCGTCGAATTCGGCGGTGTTGGTGCCGCCGGACGTCGGCGCGGGACGGTTTTCCTGCTCGCTTTTGAGCACCACAATGTCCTGTTCCAGGCGATCGATCGCAGCGCTCGGGTTGCCCTGTTTCTTCAGCGCCGCGACGTCAGCACCCAGGCTTTTAATCTCGGCATCGACTTTGCTGGTGTCCGCCGCGGCGTTTTTCAGCGCAGCCAGTTCATCGCTCAAGGTTTTCACCTGAGCCTGCAATTGCGTATCGGTCGCTGTTTGCGCCGTAGCTTGCGCGGTGATCTGCGCCAAGCGCTTGTCCAGATCGCTGGCCTGGCCCACCACGCCTTGCTGGGCCTGGCTCTGCTCCAGCAGTTTGCTTTCCAGCGCCTTGATCTGCTGCTTCAGCGCTTCGCTGTCAGTGCTGACGTTGGTCTGGCTGGCGACGACCTTGCCGGAAATATCCTGCAAACGCCCCGCCGCTTCTTCACTGATCCGCGCGAAGCTTTCCTGCGTTGCGACCAATTGCTGTTCCATCAACGAAATCTGCTGAAAGCTCCACCACGCCAGACCGGCGAAAGCGAACAACAATGCGCCGACCAATGCCCACAACGGGCCGGTGCTGGCGCTTTTGACTTTCACCACCGGCGCTGGGCGCGAGTGCACCACGTTGCGCACAGTCGGTGGAAAATCATCGTCGTCGAGGCTGTCGGCGCGCAGGCTCGGTACATCGAAATCGTCGTTGGCATCGTTACGCATGGACATTGAATCAACCTTTGGGAACACGGTGATGACTTGAATGCGGCGCAGTATAACCCCCACTGCCGCCAGGGTTGACTGCCAACCCGAAACACGGTTCCTCAGTGAATATCCTGCGCTTTCCACCACACGCAGAATTCATCGAGGGCGGCCCACAGGCTGACTTTCGGATCGTAGTCCAGATAATGCCGGGCGCGGCTGATGTCCAAGGTGAAATTTTTGTTCATCACCTGCATGCCCAGACGCGACAACGTCGGCTCGGGGCGACCCGGCCAGAGTTTGCACACGCCCTCATTCAGCGCCGCGACGCTGTAGGCCAGTCCGTAGGAGCGATAACGCGTGACCTGTGGCACGTCCATTTTTCGCATCACGTAATTCACCACATCCCACAACGGCACTGGCGTCCCGTTGCTGATGTTGTAGGCCTTGCCCAACGCCGAACCGCCAGCGAGCAAACTGCTGAGCAGCGCTTCGTTGAGGTTTTGCATGCTGGTGAAATCGACTTTGTTCAGGCCGTTGCCGACAATCGCCAGACGGCCCTTGCGCTGCATCTTCAGCAAGCGCGGGAAGATGCTCATGTCACCGGCGCCGGTGACGAAACGCGGGCGCAGGGCGATGGTTTCCAAGCCGAATTCCTGAGCGCCGAAGACCTTCTGCTCGGCCAGGTACTTGGTCGCTGCGTAGTGATGTTTGAAGCGCTTGGGCACTTGTTCTTCGGTAAGGCCCAAATGATCGCGGCCATCGAAGTAGATCGACGGCGAGGACAAATGCACCAGGCGTCGAACGCGCTGTTTGAGACAGGCTTCGACGACATTCTCGGTGACCTGGACATTGCCCAGATGAAAGTCCTGATAACGCCCCCACAAGCCGACGGCGCCAGCGCAATGCACCACCGCGTCGACGTCCGAACAGAGGTCGCGCACCAGCTGCGAATCGCTCAAATCACCCTGAATAAACTCGGCGCCACGGCGCACCAAGTGCTCGACACCCTCGGCCCGGCGCCCGTTGACCCGCACGTCCAGGCCCTGCTCCAGGGCAAAACGCGCAAAGCGTCCGCCAATGAAGCCGCTTGCGCCGGTGACCAGAATTTTCATTTAAAGCTCCGATGTCTTTCGTTTTGCGTAATGCGTGAGTCTTGACGCTGCCCGTCAGTCCAACGGCACGAGCCATTGCTTCGACGAACGGACCAATTGGTCAGTGAGTAACCCCAGCAACTGACCGCCATTGCGCCAATGATGCCAGTACAGCGGCACATCGATTGGCTTATCTGGCAGCAGCTCCAGCAGTTCGCCACGTTGCAGTTGCTCGCGGACCTGCAATTCCGGCACCAGGCCCCAGCCGAGCCCGGCTTCCGTGAGGCGGATAAAACCTTCGGACGATGGGCATAAATGGTGTTCGAAACCACCGTCCACGCCGAGTGACGCGAGGTAGCGATGCTGGAGGAAATCGTCCGGGCCAAACACCAGCGCCGGGGTGCGTGGTAACAACTCGGCGCGCACACCTTCGGGGAAATGCCGGGCAATGAACGCCGGGCTGGCCAACGCCCGATAGCGCATCGCGCCGAGCAACACGCTGCGCGCCCCGGCCACCGGGCGTTCATTGGCGCACAGGCACGCCGCCACTTCGCCGGCGCGCATGCGTTTGAGGCCGACGGTCTGGTCTTCAACGACCAAGTCCATCAGCAAATGTTGCTCAGCGCAGAAATCCCCCACCGCATCGGCCCACCAAGTGGCGAGGCTGTCGGCGTTGAGGGCGATGCGCAGGCGTTCCGGCAGGCCTTCTTCATCCAGCGCCGGCACCAAGGTCAACAAATCCCGCTCGAGCAGGCGCACCTGCTGCACATGGTTGAGCAAACGCCGACCGATTTCAGTCGGCGCTGGCGGCGTCGCCCGGACCAACACCGGTTGGCCAATCCGCGCTTCGAGCAATTTGATTCGCTGGGAAATTGCCGACTGCGACAACCCTAGCACCTGCGCGGCACGTTCGAATCCGGCCTGTTCGACCACGGCGGCCAACGCGGAAAGCAATTTATAGTCGAACATCAGTTTTCCTAATGAGCGATCAGCACTATTGGTTTTTCTTATACAACGGCGCACCGGAGAATGGCCAGCAACAACTCTTCACAAGGACCATCGACATGGCTGGCGAAACTTCACTGGCGACATTGCTGCGCAGCATGAGCCCGCAACTCAACGCCGGCGAATACGTGTTCTGCACCTTGGCGGACGGCAAATTGCCGGCGGACGTCGAGATCATCGGCAGCTTCCGCGAACAGGAAGGGCTGACCGTGATCCTCGAACGTTCCCACGCCGAACAGGCTGGTCTGAGCTTCGACTACATCGCCGCGTGGATCACCTTGAACGTGCACTCGGCCCTCGAAGCCGTGGGCCTGACCGCCGCGTTCGCCACGGCACTCGGCAAGGCCGGGATCAGTTGCAACGTGATCGCCGGTTACTACCACGATCATTTATTCGTCGGCCAAACCGACGCCGAATGCGCCCTGCACGTCCTGCGGGAACTGGCAGCCAACGCGGAGTAGAAAATATGTGGCAAAGCTACGTAAACGGCCTGTTGGTCGCGGCGGGTTTGATCATGGCGATCGGCACGCAAAACGCTTTCGTGCTCGCGCAAAGTCTGCGCCGCGAACATCACCTGCCAGTCGCGGCGCTGTGCGTGGTGTGCGATGCGCTGCTGGTGGCGGCCGGGGTGTTCGGACTGGCGACGGTGCTCGCGCACAATCCGACATTGCTCGCAGTCGCACGTTGGGGTGGCGCGGTATTCCTGATTTGGTACGGCAGCCTGGCCCTGCGCCGCGCCTGCTCGAAACAGAGCCTGCAACAGGGCGAAAACCAGACCGTACGTTCACTGCGCGCGGTGCTCCTGAGTGCGCTGGCGGTGACGCTGCTCAACCCGCACGTCTACCTCGACACGGTGTTGCTGATCGGCTCCCTCGGCGCGCAACAAACCGAACCCGGCGCCTACGTCGTCGGCGCGGCGAGCGCTTCTTTATTATGGTTCTTCACCCTCGCCCTCGGCGCCGCATGGCTGGCCCCGTGGCTGGCGCGGCCAAGCACCTGGCGGATCCTCGACCTGTTGGTGGCCCTGATGATGTTCACCGTGGCGGCGCAATTAATCATCAGTACGTGATTTATTCCAAAAGGCTCTGGAACCTCTATTCCACACAGTTGTTGCGTGGTTATGCCGCACCCCCGGTGCTATGATCCGGTTCGATGCGCCGCAAAGAGTACAAACTCCCCGGCGCTTGTCTGGCCGCCCGTGATCGGCCTTGCGCTCACCGCAACTGACCTGATTAGGAGAATCATCATGGCTTTCGAATTGCCGCCGCTGCCCTACGCACACGATGCCCTGCAGCCGCACATTTCCAAGGAAACCCTGGAATACCACCACGACAAGCACCACAACACCTACATCGTGAACCTGAACAACCTGGTGCCAGGCACCGAGTTCGAAGGCAAGACCCTGGAAGAAATTGTCAAATCTTCCTCGGGCGGCATCTTCAACAACGCCGCTCAAGTCTGGAACCACACCTTCTACTGGAACTGCCTGGCGCCAAACGCCGGCGGCCAACCAACCGGCGCACTGGCTGAAGCCATCAACGCTTCGTTCGGTTCGTTCGACAAGTTCAAAGAAGAATTCAGCAAAACCTCCATCGGCACCTTCGGTTCCGGCTGGGGCTGGCTGGTGAAAAAGGCTGACGGTTCCCTGGCCCTCGCCAGCACCATCGGCGCCGGCAACCCGCTGACCAGCGGCGACACCCCGCTGCTGACCTGCGACGTCTGGGAACACGCCTACTACATCGACTACCGCAACGTTCGTCCGAAATACGTCGAAGCGTTCTGGAACCTCGTCAACTGGAAATTCGTCGCTGAGCAATTCGAAGGCAAAACCTTCACTGCTTAAGATCGAATGACAGAAGAAAAACCCGGCTCAGGTCGGGTTTTTTTATGGGTGATGGGAAATGGGATTGTGGGATTGGCGGGAGATTGGGGGATTGTTGGGGCGCCATCGCGGGCAAGCCTTGCTCCCACAGGGAGGTTTGGGGTTTGTTTGGGGGAAACCAGCTCGTCTGTCAGGACGCCTTCGCGGGCAAGCCTCGCTCCTACAAAGGCAAAATCAAAGGCAATCCGCTGTGCTCTTCACCACTCAACAGGCCGAGCGTTAGCTCGCCTGCAGCTCTTGATCTTGCCGTATTGCCCCTTCGGCAGGCTGAGAGGAGGTGTTGATCTGGGGGTGGGCGCGAAGCGCCGTTTGGCGAAGCCGAACGCATCGAGAGGAGGTCGTAGCGAAGCAGACCGTAGGCGATGCCCCCAGATCGACACCGGAACGAAGGAACCCCGAGCCCAAGCGAGGGGCCGAACGCCGGGGCAAAGCCTTTTGGTTACTTTTTGGCGTCTGAAAAAGT